>JAPUKF010000302.1 GCA_027295805.1 Acidobacteriota bacterium
TGTTTACCTGATGAACCCTCACTCTCATCTCGCCCCGATGCAGGCGGACCTCCAGTTCATCCCCCGGCGATACGCCGCTGGTGTCGCGCAGCAGCGAGCCTGACGCCGGGTCCCGCACCATGGCATACCCGCGCCCCAGAACCGCCAGGGGTGACAGCTCCTGGAGACGTCCACCCGCCAGCGCCAGCCGTTGGCGATAACGATCAACCTGCAGGCGTGCCATGGCGGCAAAATGACGACTCAAGCCGGTGAGTCGCTGGCGCCGCTGCGTCACTCCCGCCATGAGGCTACGGGGGGACAGGCGGGTGGTCAAGAGGAGAATCCTTTGCCGGCGCCGGCTCAGCTGCTCGGACCCCGCCCGCACCAGGCGGCCGCTGAAATCATCCGTGCGCTGCACATAGCGCTGCAGGCGCCCTTCAAGGAGCCGGGTTGCCAGGATATGGAAGCTGCCGGCGGGGCCCGAGCGCAGCCGGGACAGGGTCAGGCGGGTGGCGCCGGCCAGACGGCGGCCCAGACCGTGGACCCGATCCCTCATGTCCTCCGCAGGGGCAACGACCATGGTGGCGGCGGCCGAGGGGGTGGCGGCCCGGTGGTCAGCGACCATGTCGGCAATGGTCACATCCGTCTCGTGGCCCACGGCGGAGATCACCGGGATGGGACAGGCAGCCAGGGCGCGGGCGACTTCTTCTTCGTTGAAGGCCCACAGGTCCTCCAGGCTGCCGCCGCCCCTGCCGACGATGAGGACATCCAGGTCGGCCACCGCGCCGGCACGGGAGATGGCCGCCGCAATCTCGCTGGCAGCACCCTCTCCCTGGACGCGGGTGGGAATGAGGAGAACCGAAACTCCGGCATGGCGCCGATGCAGGATGCGCAGGATGTCGCGCAGGGCGGCGCCGTCACGGCTGGTGACAATGCCGATGCGTTGCGGCAGTGTCGGCAGGGGGCGTTTGCGGGACTCATGGAACAATCCCTCCGCGGCCAATCGTTCGCGCAGGCGCTGGAAGGCAGCGTGCAGAGCACCTGCGCCCTGCTCTGCCATGCGCCGCACGATGACCTGATAGCTGCCCCGGGCCTCATAGAGGGAGACCTGGCCCAGCACCAGGACCTGCATGCCATCAGCAGGAGTGAAGGGGATATGGCGGTTCTGGCCGCGAAACATGGCGGCGGAAACCTGTGCCGCAGAATCCTTGAGAGTGAAATACCAGTGTCCCGAGGCCTGGAAATGGCGGAAATTGGAGATTTCACCTTCGATCCAGATGAGCGGATAATTTCTCTCCAGTGCCAGGCGAACCTCTTTGTTGAGTTCGGCGACACCGTACACCCGCTCGCCGGGACCGGGAAGGGCCGGCGTCTGCCGACCCGTCATCAGTCTTCCTCGACCACCTGCAAGCGCTGGATGTCGGTGGCACGCCCACTCTTTTCATCAACCGTCACCAGGGCTGCGTGCAGCTCGGCTCCTCGCTTGGCGGTCCTGAAGCGCGTGGGCATGCCGGTCAGGAAGCGCTTGAGGACGTCCTCGGCCATGACGCCGATGACCGACTGGTAGGGCCCGGTCATGCCCACGTCACTCTGGTAGGCTGTGCCACCGGGAAGGATGCGCTCATCGGCGGTCGGCACATGGGTGTGGGTTCCCAGGACCATGGAAACACGACCGTCCAGATGCCAGCCCATGGCAACTTTCTCCGACGTGGCCTCGCCATGACAGTCCACGATGATGAGGCGGATTTTAGGGTCCAGGAGGGACAGGGCCTCGTCCACACGGCGGAAAGGGTCATCGCAGGGCGGCATGAAGACACGCCCCATGACGTTCAGAACGGCCACCTGCAGGCCGGCCGCCGTCTGACCCACGTAGACACCGCCGCCGGGACAGGCGGCGGGGTAGTTGAGCGGCCGCAGAAGGGCCGGCTGTTCATCCAGGAGGTCGTAGGCTTCTTTCTTGTCCCAGATGTGATTGCCGGAAGTGAGGCAGTGAATGCCCAGGTCCAGCAGTTCCGAGACGATTTCAGGCGTGACGCCGAAGCCGCCGGCCGCGTTTTCGGCATTGGCGACGATGAAGTCGACGCGATGCTGGTCCACCAGGCTGTCCAGGTGGCGAGTGAGCATGCGACGGCCCGGTTTGCCCACCACATCGCCGATGAATAAGACGCGCATGAGAGCCCTGCCTAGAGGGCGAAATCGACGGCCCGTGTCTCGCGCAGCACACTGACCTTGATTCCGCCGGTAACATCCGCCTCCCGTTTCAGACGGCTGGCGATCTCGCGAGACAGGGCCACCGCCTCGCGGTCGGAGACCTTCTGGTTGTCGACCAGGACCCGCAACTCCTTGCCGGCGCGAAAGACATAAGCCATGCGCACACCCGGGTAGGAGAGGGCAATCTTTTCCAGCCGGCGGAGGCGGCCCATGAAGACTTCCAGATTGTGCTTGCGGGCACCCAGGCGGCTGTGGGACAGGCGGCAGGCGAGACGAACCAGGGCTCCCTCCACCGCCCTCGGGGTCACGTCCTGGTGGGCCGAGGCAATGGCCTGCTGCACGTCCCGGCTCTCGCCATGACGCATGGCCAGCTCACCGGAAGCAAGAATGGTGGGCGCTGAAAGCTGCTCCTCGCTGGCCTGGGCGATCTCGTGGAGCAAGCCGGCGCGCCGGGGGATATCCGGTGGGATGCCAAGCTCCTGTGCCAGGACGCCGGCGAGATCGGCCGTTTCGCGACAATGCTGCAGAACGTTCTGTCCCTGCACGGTGTGATACTTCAACAGCCCCAGGAGTTCCTCCAGGCGCGGGTGGAGATCCTGAACAGCCAGTTCGAAGGCGGTCGTCTCACCCGTCTCCCGGATGAATTCTTTCATATCCTTCCGCGTCTTTTCCACCAGTTCCTCGATGCGGGCCGGATGGATGCGACCATCTTCCAGCAGCCTCTCGATGGCCACCCGGGCCGTTTCACGGCGCAGGGGATCGAAACAGGACAGGGTGATGGTGCCGGGAGTATCGTCAACGATGAGGTCGATGCCCGTGACCATTTCGATGGAACGGATGTTGCGGCCTTCCCGCCCGATGATGCGGCCTTTCATGTCGTCTGAGGGGAGGCGCACCACGCTGACGGTCGATTCTACCGCGCCGCCGCTGCGCACATGCTGTAGGGAGCGGCTCAGGGCCTCACCGATGCGTTCTTCCATGCTGGCGCGAGCCTTCTCCACCACCTTCTGGATCTCTTCTTCGGCATGAACTCTGGCCCCTTCCACCAGTTCGGCGCGAAGGCGTTCCAATGCTTGTTCCCGGGTGAGTCCGGCAATCTCCTCCAGGCGCTGCATGACGGATTCTTCCCGCCGGGCAATCTCCGCCGCACGCTCGTCCTGTTGGCTGACACGCGTGGTCAGCGCTTCCTGGTCGCGGGCCAGTTGCGTGCCGGCGGCACGCTGACGCGACTCCTCCCGCTGGAGCTTCTCCTGGCGGCTGGAGAGATCCTCGTCCATCTCGTCCAGCCGGGCTTGCTGCGCTCCTTCGCGCTCGGCCGCTGCGGTCTCCAGGCGCTCTTTCAGCTCCTGTGCGGCCAGATCGGCATCCTTGCGCCGGACCGCGGCCTCGCGCCGGGCGTCGGCAAGCAGGCGGTCCGCCTTCGCTCTCGCGCGACCGGCAAGCCGCCGCCAGGACAGGCGACGCAGGGCGAAGTCCCCGGCCAGAAAGAAGACTGCCAGGAGCCCGGAGAAGATCAAAAGCTGAAGTGGGGTCATTGGGATTCCCGGCTAGGAGCGGAAGAGGAAGCGCACCCTGCCAAATGATGGACCGCTCGACCGTGGCAGGCGGTCCCAGTTCGAGTCTGGGTTACCAGGGTGGATGCCCTGCGCAGCGCATTAGGCTACCCCCTCCGAGGGGGCCTGCTCACCGCGATGCGACCCGGGCTTCCGGGTGGAAAAGTATCGGCTCACCGGCACCGGCTCGCCAACAGTCTCGCAGTCCACATTTGGCGCTCTCATTCTAGAGGGCGCCACAGGTCATGGTCAAATGGCCAGGGCCGCATCCAGGATGCGGCAGAGCTCGGTGTCCCGGGCCTTGTGGGCGCAGGGCAGCGGTCGCTGGCGAGCGCTTCTCGGTCCGGCAGCGCGGTCCTTGAACAGCTCATCGGCGATGTTCAAGGCCGCCAGGATTGCCACGCGGGTGGTATCGGCCGTATTGGTTCGGGCAGATATCTCGCGCATACGCTCGTCCACGAAGCCGGCCAGTTCCCGCACCGCGGCGGCGTCACGGTTGCCCCGCAGGGTGTAGGTCCTGCCGGCGATCTCGACCTGGATGCGGGCGTCGATATTGCCCCTGCTGTCTTGTTCGTCAGCCATGAATCGTCTCCAGGATATGCTGAACTCGCTGCCGTGCCTGTCCGCGCTGGTTTTCCATCTCTTTGAGGCGGCCGAGAGCCGCCTTCAGGTTTTCGCTGGCGCTGTCCCGTTCATCTTCCAATCGCGCCAGCCGTGAGCTGAGATCCTCGAGCTGTTTTGCCGCCGCGTGGACCCGGAGCACCAGAGGGTCGTCAGACGTCTTTCTTGTTCCACTCATCATCATCCTCCGAATCTGCGTCTGGATCAGGTGTCCCGAATTTCTCCGCCCTGTTCTGTGCGCAGGCGCGACACCATTCTGTCCACTATATTCTGCACCTCGGGAGCTGTCAGGGTCCTGTCCGCCGCGCGGAAGGTCAGGCGCACGGCCAGGCTGATGCGCCCGGCCGGAATGGGAGACCCTTCGTAGCGGTCGAACAGGGATACCGACTCCAGGAGGCTCCCGCCGCATGCGCGCAGGAGAGCTTCAAGACTATGGTATCGGACTTCCGCGGGCAGGATGATTGCCAGATCCCGTTCTGCCGCGGGATGCCGCGGCAGAGGGGTATGATGCGCCAGGGGACGGGCAGCCGGTGCCTCGGTCAAGTCGATCTCGAATGCCAGGATATCCCCGGGCAGATCCCATGATGCCGTGGCTGCAGGCGCCAGGCGGCCGATCCATCCGATCATGCCCTCGTGGATGTTGACCTGAGCGGCGGCCAGGGGGTCGAGAAATTCCGCTGCCGTGCCGGTCCCCGGCAGTGTCAGCATGGCCGGTTCGCCCATGGCCCTTTCCACCAGCCCTTCCAGAATCCCTTTCAGGTCATAGAAATCGAGGTCCCGTGGCTGTCGGCCCCAGTGGGGGAGACCGCCATGCCCGCGGGATACGGCGGCCAGAAGAGTGCGCTCCACCGGGAGGGCCATTTCCCGGGCCTTGCCGGAGGCAGGGGCTTTTTCACGGAAGATGCGCCCGCTCTCGAAGAGCTGGGCATGGTCACGGCCCCGGTTCCGGTTGTGGGCCAGGCTGTTCAGGAGCCCGGGGAGCAGGCTGGCCCGAAGGGTATCCATCTGCCGGTTCATGGGATTATCCAGGGTCACCAGCGCGCCGTTTCCCGCCACGGCTGCGGCGAACCTTTCCTGGGGCCCGCGGGAAGCCATGGGGAAATGAATGGCCTCCGCGAAACCGGCCGCGGCCATGAACGATCGGGCGCGGTCCCAGGCTGCCGCCGGTCGCGGCGCATGAGCCGTGGTGCTGTGGAACGCCGGCACCGTGGCCGGGATCTGGTCGTATCCCACCATGCGCGCCACCTCCTCGATGAGATCCACTTCTTCGCGGACATCCACCCGCCAGGTGGGCACCTGCACCACCAGGTTCTCCTCCTGCCCCGGTTCCGGCGCGGACACCTGGAAACCGAGGGGAGTCAGAACGGCCGCCATCCTGTCGCAGGCAACTTCCAGGCCCAGGAGCGCGCCGACGTGTGCAGATGAAAGGCAGAGGCTGCGCCGTTCAGGCGGTGTGCTCTGGACATCGATCTCTCCACGAGCCAGGGTTCCGCCGCCGGACTTCTGGATGAGGTCGGCAGCCCGCAGGGCGGCGGCCAGAGTGATGCCGGGATCGGTGCCTCGTTCGAAGCGGTGGGAGGCGTCGGTATGCAGTCCCAGGCGCCGGCTTGTGCGTCACACCGCCACAGGCGCAAAGTGGGCCGACTCCAGCAGGACCCTGGTGGTCGTGGAGGCGATCTCGCTATCGGCGCCCCCCATCACCCCTGCGATGGCCAGGGCCCGGGAAGCGTCGGCGATGACCAGGTCATTCTCCTCCAGTGAGCGGTTTTCGCCATCCAGGGTCTGCATGTGCTCTCCGGCCCGGGCGCGTCGCACCACCACTCGGGCACCGTCCAGCCGATCCAGATCGAACGCGTGCAGCGGCTGTCCCATCTCATGGAGAACAAAGTTCGTGGCGTCCACAAGGTTGTTGATGGGCCGCAGGCCGATGGAGGCCAGTCGATCCTGGAGCCACGAGGGCGACGGGCCCACGCTGACACCGGTGAGGATCAGGGCCGTGTAGCGGGAGCAGAGATCGCCATGGACGATTTCAATCGTTGCCAGGTCCTCTGCCTTCTCCGGGCCATAAGTGGGATTGGTCTCGGGAATGCGCAGCGGTCGCCCGGTACGGGCGGCCAGCTCGCGGGCCAGGCCCAGGTGGCACATGCAATCGGGACGGTTGGCGAGGATGTCGACATCCAGGGTGTGATCGGCGCCCCAGCGTTCCACCGCGTCGACCGGCAGACCGGCCTGGGCCAGGAGCTCCGCGACCTGATCCGCGGTCTCCGGCAGTTCCATGTAGGCGCGCAGCCAGTCCAGAGAGAATCTCACCCGGGGCTCTCATTCCGGAACTGGCCCAGGAAACGCAGGTCGTTTTCCCAGAACAGGCGCAGGTCCTCGATACCGTACTTGAGCTTGGTGATGCGATCGATGCCCATGCCGAACGCGAAGCCGGACACCCGGCTGGGGTCATAACCCACGGCCCGGAACACCGCAGGATGCACCATGCCGGCGCCCATGATCTCGATCCAACCGCTGCCGCCGCAGGCACGGCAGCCCTTTCCCAGACAGAGGATGCAGGAGATGTCCACCTCGGCTCCCGGTTCCACGAAGGGGAAGTATGAGGGGCGGAACCGGACCTGGATCCTGTCGCCGAACAGGCGGTGCCAGAAGACGGTCAGGGTTCCTTTCAGGTCGGCAAGGGAGACCTTCTCGCCAACGGCCATCCCTTCCAGCTGGAAGAAGGCGGGGGTGTGGTTGGGATCGATGGCATCGCGCCGGAAAACCATGCCCGGGGCGATGAACTTCAGGGGCGGCTGGCAGCGCTGCATGGTCCGGATCTGAACGGGGGAGGTGTGGGTGCGCAGCACTCGCCCGGGGCCCGCGTAAAAGGAGTCGTGATCATCACGGGCCGGGTGATCAGGGGGAATGTTGAGGGCTTCGAAGTTATGGAACTCGGTCTCGACCTCCGGCCCCTCTTCGATGGAATAGCCCAGGGAGACGAAGATCTCCTCCAGTTCCCGGCGTACCAGGGTGATGGGGTGGAGCTGGCCAAGGTTGGGGACGCAGCCGGGCAGAGTCGGGTCCAGGCCGTCGTTGCGCTGCTCAGGTGACGCCAGGGCGGCCAGGGCTTTGGCCAGGCCCGTGTCCATTTCTTTCTTCAGGTTGTTGACCGTCTGGCCCATCCTGGGTCGCTGCTCCGCCGGCAGGCGCCCCAGGCCTCGCATGAGGTGGGTGAGGCAGCCCGATTTCTGGCCCAGGAAGCGGATGCGGACGGCTTCCAGGGCCGCCTCATCCCGGGCTGCCGCCAACGCGTTGGTGAACTCGACCCGGAGGTCCTTGAGCTCCTGCTCCACCGCACCTCCCGCGCGCCGGCCGTGGACCGGCGCTCTTCAGGCCGCCAGGGCGCGGCGGGCGGTTTCGGCGATGGCGGAGAATGCGGCCGGATCGTCCACCGCCAGGCTGGCCAGAACCTTCCGGTTCAGATCGACACCTGCCATGTGCAGGCCGTGAATCAAGCGGCTGTAAGACAAGCCCTGCTCACGGGCCGCGGCGTTGATGCGTACAGTCCAGAGCTGGCGGAAATCCCGCTTGCGGAGCTTGCGGCCAGTGTAGGCGTAGAGGGCCGCCCTCTCCACGGCCAGCTCGGCGGTCCTGTACAGGTTGCCACGGGCGCCATAGAACCCCTTGGCGCGTTTGAGAATCTTCTTGCGGTACTGGAGTCGGCGGTTGCCTCTTCTCACCCTAGGCATGGAGTTCTCCTCGTCCCTGCCGTCAGGCGTAGGGGAGCAGCCGGCGAGTGCGAGGCTCGTCGGCGGGGGAAATGAGTGCCCCGCGGCGAAGGTTGCGCTTCCGCTTGCGGGACTTCTTGGTCAGGATATGGCTGGTGTAGGCGTGGTTCCGGCGCAGCTTGTTGCCGCCTGTACTCCGGAAACGCTTGGCCGCGCCACGATGTGTTTTCAGCTTGGGCATCGGTTCAACTCCTCTGTGCTGCTTTTACTTTGGGCCGATCCTGGGGACCGGATACAATTCCATCAAGATTGGTGGCCTGCAGTCGCTGGTCGATGATAGCCAACATGCGCTCCATGAGAGCTTCGGGTGTTGCTGTTCCCATGTCGCCGGTCTCGCGGCTGCGCACCGCCACGGTCCCGTCGGCAGTTTCCCGGTCGCCCACCACGAGCATCAACGGGACCTTCTGCATCTGGGCGTCACGGATTTTATACCCCAGCTTCTCGTTGCGCAGGTCGACCTCCACACGCAGTCCCGCCGCGACCATTTTGCGGGCGGTTTCCTGGCAACTGGCCATGGTGCGATCCGTGATGGGGATGATCACAGCCTGCACAGGAGCGAGCCACAGGGGGAAGGCTCCTCCATAATGTTCCACCAGGGTGCCGATGAAGCGTTCCACGGACCCGAATATGGCGCGGTGCACCATGACGGCGGTGTGGTCCTCACCATCGGCGCCTGTATAAGTGACACCAAAGCGGCCGGGGAGGTTGAAATCGAACTGAATGGTGGAAACCTGCCAGCTGCGGCCAATGGCGTCGACCAGTTTGATGTCGATCTTGGGGCCATAGAAGACCGCTTCGCCCTCCATCCGCTTCACCGGCAGACCATGTTCCGTGAGAACGTTCTGCAGGGCCGTCTCGGCCTGCTCCCATTCTTCATCGCTGCCGGCGTACTTCTCGGGGGTGCGGGGATCCCGCACCGAGAACTCGACTTCATAAGTGTCGAAGCCGAAGGTACCGAGGATCTCCGCGGTCAGGTCGAGAACCTTGGAGATCTCGCTCTCGATCTGGTCGGGTGTACAGAAGATGTGAGCGTCATCCTGGGTGAAGGCGCGAACCCGGAGGAGGCCGTGGAGAGTACCTGAACGCTCGTAGCGATGCACCGTGCCCAGTTCGAAATAGCGGATGGGCAGTTCGCGGTAGGAGCGCCGCCGCGACTTGTAAATGGCAATGTGTTCCGGGCAGTTCATGGGCTTGAGGACGTACTCATCCTCGTCGATCTGCATGGTGTACATATGTTCGCGATAAAAGTCGTAGTGCCCGGAGGTCTTCCAGAGGTGGGCGCGGGCGATCTGGGGGGTCATGACGAACTGGTAGCCCCGCCGTTCATGAATCTCCCGTGCGAAATCCTCCACCGCCAGGCGCAGGCGTGCACCGCGGGGATGCCAGTAAATCAGGCCTGTCCCCAGGTCTTCATGGATGGAGAAAAGATCGAGATCCTTTCCCAGGCGGCGGTGATCCCGCTTCTTCGCTTCTTCCAGGCGATGGAGATAGGCGTCCAGGTCCTTGCGCTTCCAGAATGCCGTGCCGTAGATGCGTTGCAGCATCTTGTTCTTCTCCGACCCCAGCCAGTAGGCACCGGCTGTGGAAAGGAGCTTGAACGAGCCGATCTTGCCGGTGGAGGGCAGGTGCGGGCCGGCACAGAAATCGGTGAACCCTTCCTGGTGGTAGGTCGAGACCGTCGCACCGCCCTTCTCGTGGGCAAAATAGACCTTGTACGGCTCGTCTTCGGCCTTGAAGAAGGCCTCCGCCTCTTCTTTGGGCAGCTCGTGTCGCCGCAACTCGAGATCGCGGCCGATGATCTCAGCCATGCGCTTCTCGACGCGTGCCAGGTCCTCCTCACTGAAGGGAGTGGGTCTGTCGAAATCGTAATAAAAACCGTCTTCCGTCGCCGGCCCACCCGCCACCTTGGTGTCGGCAAAGAGTTCTTTGACCGCCTGAGCGAGGACATGGGATGTTGTGTGGCGCAGAATGTGCAGGCTGTCCGGGTGAGAGGCGGTGACCACCGCGACGGTGGCGTCTTCCTGGATAGGGATATAGACGTCCAGAATGCGACCGTTCACCTCGCCCGCCAGGGCGTCCTGAGCCAGGCGTGGTCCCAGGCTCTCGGCAATCTCATGCGTGGTCACGCCACGGGGATAGGCCCGGCGGGTGCCGTCAGGAAGAGTGATCTGAATCGTTTCGGAGGTCATGATCCTGTGAATTATCCACGCCCGTGGGCACATCAAACCCTGCGACGGCAAGCTCCGAGACAGCCAACCAGGCAAAAAACACCCATATTAATGAGGCGGAAGTCTACTGCCTGTGGAGAGTTCCGTCAACGCGCCGGCGCGGGCAGGCCGCTGCTCCAGCCAGGGCCTGGTAGGCGCGAGCGGATTTGAACCGCTGACCCCTACCGTGTCAAGGTAGTGCTCTCCCCCTGAGCTACGCGCCTTCGAAATCTCACGATACCCATCGGTGTTGCGACTGTCAACGAGGCTATTTTGTCTTTCAGAGGTCCGTTTCCTGTGATATAAATGGTTTCGGGGACACTGGTTAGGGTCGCGGATGACGGCCCGTGTCCCCGGGACCGGAGGTCACGGATGACGCGTACTCAGTTTATCGAGACACTTGCCCAGCAAGCGGGCGTGGACAAGAAGCAGGCCAAGGCGTTCCTGGAGGCCTTTACCGCCGTTGTCGAGCGGACCATGGTGGCCCATGATGAGATCCCCTTGGCTGGGCTGGGCAAATTCAAGGTCAGTGATCGCAAGGCCAGGGTCGGGCGCAACCCGTTGACGGGTGAGCCCGTGCAGATCCCGGCCAAAACCGTGGTGAAGTTCACCATCGCCCGGGCTCTCAAGGAGGCTGTGCTCAAGACCTGAGCCGGTCCCCATCCCTTCTCGCTTCTTCTGATTTCCCGGGATCCAGTGGACCCGGCGGGTCGCGGACTGCGTCTGCCTGGTTGCGGCCCGGTGGTGGCGGTCTCTAGAATAAGAACCTCCGGAGACCGCC
>JAPUKF010000303.1 GCA_027295805.1 Acidobacteriota bacterium
CAGTCCTTTTGCGCTCAGCACCGCGTTCAAACGGGTGCGGGGCGTCAGCCCGCAAGAGCATCGCGATCGCGCCAGGTCGTCGGCGTGAATGCCCGCGCGCACGGATCTCAACGAGAACCGATGTAGCTCTACTCTGCGCCTGGTGGTGGAGCCCTCGTCGGAGAGAAGGATGGTGGAGGCGGCGGGAGTCGAACCCGCGTCCGGAAATGATCCACCTGGAGTCTCTACACGCTTAGCCGGGCCATTTGATCTCGCCTTGCGACCCCCGGTCCGGCAGGGTGACGCGCGGCCAGCCTGTAAGTCTCGTCAAAGGATACCAGGCAGATCCAATGACCATCCCGCGAATCGGCGCCCGGCCCGCTTCCAGCGGGAGGAGGAAGCGGCGGACGGGCTACGCGTTTTTACGCAGCCAGTGCAACGTTATCGTTGGCACTTGAGTTTAGGTCCACGGTTTTACGAGGTATGTGGGACCTCGGCGTGCAACCCCGGCTTCACGATCCCCGTCGAAGCCGTTTCGCCCCCAAAATCCTGGAGCCTCTTTATTATAGCAAGGAGTGGGCGCAAACGCACATGGCCGTGGCGAGACGGAGGCTTTTGTCCCACCACGGCCATGCACAGGTGATACCCGCTCTAGGGCGTCACCACATCGACCAGTTCAGCTCGTTCGCCGGTTTCCTGATCGACTTCCAGCACAAGCCCGACACCCGGAACATAGAATTTCGCTTCCAGAACGTCCGGCTCCACGGGCGCAAAATCGTAGGTCATGAGAGCGCCTGTGAAGTCGCCATAGGGCACACTGACAGTCTCATCCAGGCTCACCACCTCACCCATGTCTTCGGCCTCACCCAGGAGGAACTCCTGGCGATAGACAAGGCCCACCATGGGCGCCCCCGGCATGACGATGCCGGGCGAGGCCCCGTCCACACCGGCTTCCCAGGAACCTTCCAGGTTCACGATGACTCCGTCTTCCAGCTCGTAAGAGAGCTCGCCGAAGTACCAGACCCTCCCTGTCACGTCCTGGGCATACCAGTCGAAGGTGTCCTCGATCAGTTCGCCGTCCAGGTAGACCATGTCATGCACCACCGTGCAGGTGACACCCAGAATTTCCCGTGTGGCACCGGTGACTGCGACGATGATGGTTTCCATGCCGTCTTCCGTCTCGGCCTCGTAGGTCCAGATGGTCCCGGGGATATACGGCAGGAGGGGATTATCGATACCTGCGACGAAATTCGCCGGATCGATCTCCGGGTTGTAGGGCGCATCGCCCAGTGCGTCACACACTTCAAGCCGAGCGACCAGTTGATCGGCACATTCCTCCCGGCGTTCGGCCAGCTCATCCCGGGCCTCCTCCTGGCAACTTTCAAGTTCATCCTGAGTCGATAGGTTCTGACATTTGGCCACGGTCAGCCAGTAATCGCCGCGTGCCGTGTCTTTGCACGCTCGGGAAACGGTCCGGGCTGAGGGAGTACATCCCACCCTGGAAGCATCGTCCGTGGCGCTCATGACCCGCACCAGGGAACGGGTCAGGCCGGCGTTTCGTGCGCCGGCCAGGGCTATTCCCCCGCAGAGGACCAAGAGGGGGAGGGCCATGGCAGCCATCATCCGGATTCTGAATTTCATGATGTCGTTCTCCTTTCCTATCAGGTAGAAGAACGACCGGCGCCGGGATCCTTCGGCAAAGGGTGAGGTTTTTCAGGGGGAAAGGCCGTCAGTTCACGTCGAGGGACGAGGCCTGCCCGCTGTCATCCCCCGGCGCCTCTCCGCCCTCCTCTTCCCGGGGCAGATGAAAGACCAGGCTCTCCACCTGGACTTTCAGATCCACGCTCTGCATCCGCACGCCGGCCGGCACCTTGAGGCGGAGGGGCACGAAGTTGAGGACCGACTTGATACCAGCGGCCGCGACTTGCTCCAGGACTTCCTGGGCTACCATGGTCGGGACCGCCAGGATGACAATATGAACCGGATGATCCTGGATAAAGGGAATCAGCTCGGAAATATGGTGAATCTTGAGACCAGGCCTGAGCAGCCGCCCCACCTTGTTCGGATCGGCGTCGAATAAGGCCGTGACCCTCAGGCTGTCGGTATTGAATCCTCCATAGCCGGCCAGGGCGGTGCCCAGATTGCCGGCCCCTATGATGGCCATGCGGATCCGCCGGTCCAGGCCGAGAATCCTGATGAGGTGGCACTTGAGGTCGGCCACGCGGTAGCCCAGGCCACGGACCCCAAACTCCCCGAAATAGGCCAGATCCTTGCGAAACTGGGCTGAATTGAGGTGAAACTGCTCGGCCATTTCCTGAGAGGAGATGGTTTCAACCCCGGCCGCCTCCAGGATCTGCACGCAGCGCAGGTAGATGGACAGGCGGCGGGTCGTGAGGTTGGGAATTCCGTTCCGATCGACGCGATGCTCTTTTTTCAACGGTCGTCCTCCCCGGATTGCCTCTCAAGGATGAGATCCTAACAAAAATCGACCCCTTGCGCCTAAAAGAACAAGCGTTCCAACAGGAATAAAAAGGATCTATTTGATGCCGCGCTGGCGGGGTTTCCGGGCGTGATGTACACTTTTTCCCATATGGAAACAGCTCCAATGTTCCGAAAAGGGTTCGGCCTCGGCGGGGAGATCGCCCCCGAGCTCGCACGCGATTACCACTCCGCTCTGGTGGCGTGGTTCCGCGACAATGGCGGCAGCCTGACCGGCGGTGAGACCACCCTTCTTCTCGCCTCCGAACTGGGCTTCTGTTATGGGGTTGACCGCGCGGTGGAGTATGCCTACGAAACCCGCCACAAATTCCCCGACCGCCGCATTCATATCACCGGGGAAATCATCCACAACCCTCATGTCAACAAGAAGCTGCGCGAGATGGAGATCCATTTTCTCTCCACCCCTGAAGACCTTGAGATCGACCTGAACGCCGTGCAGGCGGGCGACGTGGTCATCCTTCCGGCATTCGGTGCCCGCGTGGAGGATCTCGACGCCCTGCGACAACGTGGTGCCGTGCTGGTGGACACCACCTGCGGCAGCGTGCTCAACGTCTGGAAGAATGTGCAGCGCAACGCCCGCGATGGCTTCACCAGCGTGATCCATGGCAAGGTGTCTCACGAAGAGACCCGCGCCACCGCCTCATGGGCCCGGGGCACCAGCGCGCAAGGGCATTATCTGGTGGTCCGGGACATGGGCGAGACCGAAGATGTCTGCCGCTATATCGAAGAGCGGGGCAAGTCCGCGGAGTTCCTGGCCCGTTTCCAGCACGCATGCTCCCCCGGCTTCGACCCTGAACTCCACCTGTGCCAGGTGGGTGTGGCCAACCAGACCACCATGCTCTCGTCCGAGTCCCTGGCCATCGCCAGGCGCCTGGGGCAAGCGCTGACCACCCGCTATGGCGCCACCGAACAAGCCCGCCGTTTTCGCTCCTTCGACACGATCTGCTCCGCCACCCAGGAACGCCAGGATGCGGTTGTGGATCTGCTGGCCATGAAGCTGGATCTGCTGGTGGTCATCGGCGGCTACAACTCGTCCAACACCAACCATCTGGCGGAGCTCTCCGCCGACCATGGAACACCCGCCTTCCACATCGAAGATTTCACCGCTCTCAAGTCCGACGGCAGCATCCGCTACCAGCCGGTGCGCCAGGAGGACGAGATCATCGAACCAGGCTGGCTGCCCCAGGGACCGGTCCGCATCGGCGTCACCGCCGGCGCCTCCACCCCCAATAACCGCATCGGCGAAGTCCTCGCCACGATCCTCAATCTGCGCCGAGTAGCCTTGCCCGTGGAGGCGAACTGAACATGCCCCGCAGAGTGAACCAGGGAGAGAGATCCATGTCCCGCAAGCGCTATCCGGCCTTTCTTTACGCACTCCTGTCTCTTCTTGTTCTGGCGGCGGCGCCGGCATGGGCGCAGGACAGCGCACCTCCCCCCTCGGCACCTGCTCCCACGCTGGTTGGCTACAACCCACCAGCGGACAGCCGGCCCCTGGCCGATGACACGGCCCCACGGCCCATGCTGGCCACCATGCGAGCCGTGGGTGAAACGGTACCTGCCACCTGGATCAAACGCACTTCCCGGGAGCTGGGTCAATCCATGATCTCGCAGCTCTTCGGAAAACTGCAGCGAAAAGAGACCATCGCCCAGCTCACCACGGAGTTCCAGGAGGGATACGTACAGGTCTTCGTCGAGATGCCGGGATTCATGCAGATGTCCGTTATCGAGATGGCCACCCCCGAGTCGGCGGCCAGCTTTTTGCTGGTCAACATGGACACTCTGCAGCAACAACTGAGCGCCACGGATCAGGTCGAAGATGCACAGGTTGAGATGATCAACGACGTCAAGCTCGACCTGGAAAATCTGGATCAGGCGTTCGAACAGAGCTACCGCCTGGTTCTGGGTGACATGACCACCAACTTTCTGACACTTTGGGGCCAGGCCGGAATCTACATGATCTCCATCACCTTCACCCAGATGGAGATTGACGCGCCCCAGGGACACCAGGTTCTTCAGGATCTGGTGGCGGCCCTGGCCGGCGACACTCCGCTGGCCGGAAGCTGACCACGGGGCAACCCTACTGGTGCCGGCGGACCGCCTGCATGATCAGTTCCGCGGTCTCCGCCTGCAGCACGGCAGCATGGAATTCGGGCTGCTTGACCAGCCTGGCGATGCGTGCCAGCACCTTGACGTGCTCGGCCGATGACTCCGACGGCCCCAGGATAAGGAAGACAACTTCCACTGGCTTGCCGTCGACCGCATCGAACTCGATTCCCCGCACACTGCGTCCCAGGACGACCACGGTTCGTGTCACCCCGGGGGTGCGGGCGTGGGGAATGGCAATGCCACCGCCGATGCCGGTGGACAGGACCTTCTCACGCTCCACCAGACGACTGAGAGTATCCTCTTTATCGCCGATGACACCTGCCGCGTGCATCCGTTCCACCATGCGGCGCAGAACAGCCTCGGTGCCACCTGCCGGAAGATCCAGATCCACAAGTTCCACATCCATGAGGTCGCTGAGCTTCACGGGTAGATCAGCCGAGCCAGAGGGCTGCGAGGGCCTGGAGCGTGGTGTGCAGTGAGCGTGTCATATCGTAGACGGCTGTAGGATACAGCCCCAGATAGAAGAGGCCAAGGGCCGCCACCGCGATGGCGAAGCCGGTATCAGGTGCCGTGACCACCCGTGGCCTCTCGCCCTCGGGATTCACCATGTACATGGTGACGATCACGCGCAGGTAGTATGCCGCCGACACCACCGAGAGCAAAATTCCCACAACCGAAAGGACGAGGAAAATCCGGCTGCCCTCCAGCCCGCGTTGCAGCGCGGCCTGGAAGATGAAGTACTTGCCGACGAATCCGGCGAGGGGCGGCACGCCGGTGAGAGAGAGCATGAAAACACTCATGGCCAGTGCGAGACCGGGATTGCTGCGGCTGAGACCGGCATAGCGCTCCATCCCGTAGCCCTGGTCACCCTTTTCGGTTGTTTCGGCCACCAGGGAAGCCACCCCGAAAGCGCCCAGGGTCGTCAGCATGTACGCGGCAAAGTAGAACAGCATGGCGCTGGTCCCCAGGTCGGTGCCGGCGGCCACGGCGACCAGCAGATAGCCGGCGTGAGCCACCGATGAAAAGGCCAGCATCCGTTTGATGTTGCGCTGCACCAGGGCCACCAGGTTGCCCACGAACATGGACAGCAGGGCGAGGACGGCAAGCACCATGGTCCACTGGGCGACCAGCACGTCGCCGAAAGTGGTGGTCACGAGGCGCAGCAGCACCAGAAAGGCAACCCCCTTGGTGCCCACCGCCATGAAGGCTGTCACCGGCGTGGGGCTGCCTTCATAGACATCCGGCACCCACCAGTGGAACGGCACCGCCGCCACCTTGAACGCCAACCCGGCAATCATCAGAGCCAGGCCGAGAAGCAGCACCAGTGCCATACCCGAATCGCCCTGGCCCGCCAGAAGATCCCGCGCCTGACGACAGCATGCCAGAAGATCCAAGGAGCCGGTGGCGCCATAGATAAACGCCATGCCATACAGGATGAAGCCGGTGGAGAACGCCCCCAGCAGGAAGTACTTCAGAGCGGCTTCCAGCGAGCGCAGCCAGTCCCGGGTGATGCCGGACAGAACGTAGAGGGCCACCGAGAAGATCTCAAGCCCCATGAAAATGACCAGAAGGTTGTTGCTGGACGCCATGACGAGCATGCCCATGGCCGCCAGCAGCAGCAGAGCGTAGTACTCGGCCGCCGGCGCTGGTACCCGCTCAAGGTACTGGCGGGAGAGGAGAACCGAAAGCAGCGCCGAGAACAGCACGATGCCGCCCATGTAGAGGGCGGCGCGATCCATCACCAGCATGTTGCCGAAGGCCGACTGATGCACCGACCGCTCCCACAGGGCCAGCAACGAACCGGTGGCCGCTCCCAGGCCGGCCAGGGTCAGAATAAACGGCAGGGGGCCGCGGCGGGCGGGCGTCGCCGCCACCAGCAGGACCACGCAGGCCGTCACCGTGAGAGTCAGGATGGGACCGACCATGGCCCAGTCGATGGCGGGTGTCAGAATCTCGTTCATGACATCACCAGAAACGCCAGCAGGGCGACCACGCCGATGAACATCGACAGGGCGTAGGCGCGCACCGAGCCGGTCTGGAACAGCTTCAGAACATGGCCGGTGATCTCCGTGGCGATGGCCACAGTGTTGACCATCAGATCGATCACGAAGCGGTCAAAAGCATCGGCGGCGCGGCACATGAAGTAGAACGGCTTGAGAATGATCCGGTCGTAAAGTTCATCGATGCGGAAGCGGTCCCGTACCAGGCGATAGCCGCTGCCCAGTCCCGCTGCCATGCGCGCTGCCAGTTCGCCGCCCCGGCCATGGAGAAGCCAGGCCCATGCGATGCCGGCCACGGCCAGCAAGACCGACAGGGCCATGAGTCCCCACTCGCCGGCCGCCGTCACGCCGCCGTGCACCGCCGCCTGGCCGTGAAAACCCAGGGCGCCCATGCCCGTGCCCGCCACGCGGGCGTCACGAAAAACCGGCTCCAGGTAGCCGGGCAACCACTCGGCGGCGGCATGCAGCCCCGGCACGCTTTCGGCCAGGAAGGCGGGCACACCCAGGAAACCACCCACGGTGGCCAGAAACGCCAGGATCACCAGGGGAGCAAGCATGCTCCACGGAGACTCGTGGAGGTGGCCCCGGCGCTCTTTCTCGACCCGGTCGGTGGAAAGGAACGTCAGAAAAACCAGACGCCAGATGTAGAACGCCGTCAGCCCGGCGGTGAAGGCGCCCGCTCCCCACAAGATCGGCTGTTCGAAGAAGACCGCCGCCAGGATGGAGTCCTTGGAGAAGAAACCGGCGAAGGGTGGGATGCCCGCGATGGCCACTGCCGCCACGGCGAAGGTGCCGAACGTCCATGGCAGTGCCCGGGTCAGGCGGCCCATCCGCCGGATGTCCTGTTCGCCCGCCAGAGCATGAATCACCGAACCGGCGCCCAGGAAAAGCAGCGCTTTGAAAAAAGCGTGGGTCATGACGTGGAAGATGGCAAAGGAGAACGCCCCCACGCCGGCGGCCAGGAACATGTAGCCGAGCTGGCTCACGGTGGAATAGGCAAGGACCTTCTTGATATCCGTCTGCGTGCAGGCAATGGCGGCGGCGAGAAGCGCCGTCATCCCGCCCACCACGGCCACCACTGTCAGGGCCAGGGGCGCCGCGGCAAAAAGGGCCGCGCAGCGGCACACCATGTAGACACCCGCGGTGACCATGGTGGCGGCGTGAATCAATGCCGACACCGGCGTGGGTCCAGCCATGGCGTCAGGCAACCAGACGAAGAGGGGGATCTGCGCCGATTTGCCGATGGCGCCGACAAAAAGGAGCAGAGCCATGGCCGTCAGGAGGCTCTGGCTCCCCGGTGCCTCCGCCAGAGCATGCACGCCGCGAAAAACCTGGCCGAAATCGAGACTGCCGAAGGTGACCAGAATAAGCAGCATTCCCAGCATGAAGCCAAAATCGCCCATGCGGTTGACGATGAAGGCCTTGCGGCCGGCATCGGCGCAGCTCTGGTGACGCGCGGGATTGAACATTTCGCGGTAGTTGAAGCCGATGAGCAGATAGGAGCACAGCCCCACACCTTCCCAGCCCACGAACATGACCAGAAAGTTGTCGGCCATGATCAACACCAGCATCATGGCCATGAACAGGTTCAGGTAGGCGAAAAAGCGCGCAAATCCCTCATCATGCGCCATGTAACCGATGCTGTAGACATGGATGAGGAAGCCGACGCCCAGGACCACCAGAAGCATGATGGCCGAGAGGGGATCCAGGGAATATGCCCATTTCACCGACACGCTACCCACCGACAGCCACAACCATTGAATCTGTCGCGCCCGGGGAATGGAGGCCTCCAGCACCAATCCCCTATCGGGATCTGTCGGCCCCAGGACGGCGCCGAAACCATCGGCGCTGGGGCGGACACCCAGGGCCGAGAGGGCCGTGCCGTTGTTGAGCATATCGGCCAGGCCCTGCTCGTCATGGAGGTCGCGGATGGCCCCCACGGCCAGGACCAACGACGCCAGCACCGCCAGGCAGGCGATACCCGACACCACCGGCCTGGGCAGGAAGCGCTTGCCCAGCAGGCCGTTGATGACGAACCCCGCGAAGGGCAGGATCGGAATCAACCAGATGAGGTGTAGAAAGCTCATGACATCGTCCTCACCAGCGCATGAGATTGATTTCGGTCACGTCGGTGGTCTGCTTCAGCCGGAAGATGGCAATGAAGATGGCCAGACCCACGGCGGCCTCGGCGGCAGCCACCGCCATGACGAAAAATACGAAAATCTGCCCGTCCAGGCCACCGTGATGGCGGGCGAACGCGGCCAGCGCCACGTTGACGGCATTGAGCATCAGTTCGATGGACATGAAAATGGTCAGGACGTTGCGCTTGAGCAGCACACCCATGACTCCGATGACGAAGAGCACTGCCGACAGGCTGATATAGCTGACCAGAGGCATATGCCTAGTCCTCCCCTGGCGCCTGGCGCCGGGCCAGAACAACCGCCCCCACCATGGCCACCAGCAGGAGCACGCCGGCCAGTTCGAACGGATAGAGGTAGGCGGTGAAGAGCAGTTCGCCGACACTGCGGGTCGAACCGTAGCTCTCGCCAACGGACGCCATGGTGCCTCCTGCGCCGGCCAGGGACATGACTCCGCGCATGAGAGACGCGAAAAACAGGACGCCCAGGGCAAAGGTCAAACCCGTGACCACCGGTCCCGAGGCGAAACGCTCCTTCAGCGGGGCCGGATTGAGCAGCATGATGACGAACAGAAACAGCACCATGATGGCGCCTGCATAGACGAGCACCTGCACGGCCGCCAGAAACTCGCCACCCAGGGTAAGAAAGAGAATGGCGACACTGCCCAGGTTGAGCACCAGGAAAAGGGCGCTGATGACTGCACTTCGCTGCCAGACGACCATGAGAGCGCTGAAGATAGCCGCGATGCTGGCCCCTGAGGCAAGGATTGTGTCGAGGCTCATCACATCACTCCCGCCGCCACCAGCATGGCCACGACAAGCAGGTTGATGAAGGCCAGCTCAAGCAGGACCTTCCAACCCAGGTTCATGAGCTGGTCATAGCGGAAGCGCGGCAAAGTCCAGCGCACCCAGACAAACAGAAACAGGAAGAAGAATGTCTTGGCAGCAAACGCTCCGGCCTGGACCAGGAACATCCACGGTTGCGGCAGTACCAGTCCCGGAACCTGCCAGCCGCCGAAGAAGAGGGTCACCATCAGGGCCGCATTGGCGATCATGGCCGAATATTCGGTCATGTAGAACATGACGAACTTCATGGCGGAATACTCGGTGTGGTACCCGGCCACCAGCTCCGGCTCAGCCTCGGGAAGATCGAACGGCAGCCGCTTGTTCTCGGCAAAGATGGAGATCAACAGGAAGAGAAAACCGAAAGGATGGATGAAGACGTTCCAGTGGGGGACGAAGCCGAACCAGGTTCCGGCCTGGGCTTCGGCGATGGTCTGCAGGCGCAGCGAACCGGTGGTCAGGACCACCGGCAGAATGGCCAGGCCCAGCGCCAGTTCGTAGCTGATCATCTGGGCCGTGGAGCGGAGAGCGCCCATGGCCGGATACTTGCTGCCCGAGGACCAGCCTGCCAGCACCACGCCATACACCTCCAGGGAGGCCAGTCCCAGGAGAATCAGCAGCCCTACCGATACGTCGGCGATGAACGGCTTGATCTGCCAATCCCACGGCAGCCCCAGATCCTGGAGGTTGATCGCATCTCCAGCAATGGGGATGACCGCGAACGAGAGCACGGCGGGGATCAGGACCATGATGGGCGCCAGGATGAACACCATGCGATGGGCACCGGGAGGCGTGACATCCTCTTTCATCAAGTGTTTGAGCCCGTCGGCCAGGGGTTGCAGCAATCCCTGGGGGCCAACCCGGTTGGGGCCGAGCCGATCCTGCATCCAGGCGGAGACGCGCCGCTCCACCAGGGTCATATACCCCACCCCGGTGAACACCGCCGTGAAGATGATCAGCATGCGCACGACGATCTCGCCGATCTCCTTGAGCATGGCCGCGTCCATCATCTCGTCATCCTGCTGCGCCCGCGGCGGGCGTCTCGCGGGCGGCCCCCGGTAGGACACAACCGCTGGCGCCCAGGTTTGCATAGGTCAGTCCCCGAAAGGCCGGGACCTGGGCCGCAAGCTCGTCGAACAGATCCCGGGGGCGCGCATCCTCGCTGCCGGCGTCCAGGCGGAAGGCCAGGCGCGCCAGGATCCAGGCACCTGTACGGGCTAGAAACGGCGGCGGATAGGCCGCATGCATCACCTGCACGCGACCCTGGTAATTCACCACCGTGCCGTCCACCTCGGGGAAGATGCCGGCGGGGAGGACGACCGTTCCCTCCCGGGTGGTGGCGTTCTC
>JAPUKF010000304.1 GCA_027295805.1 Acidobacteriota bacterium
TGGCGGCATCGCCGGTGCCGCTGCAGCCCTGCGCGCCGCGCAGAACCATCTCAGGACGATCTGGGTCCTGGGGGATGCCGGCACCCGCAAGGCCAGCCGGGCGGCCTATGTTCGCAACATCGACAACATGCTCGGTGTTCATCCCGATATCGTGCGCCGCAAGGTTATGGATCTGATCGCCCGGGATCATCCCGATGCGGCCCGGATGGTGGAGGAAGCCCACATGCATATCTCCACCACGGATATCGTGGAGAACGCCCGGCAGCGGATCGTCCGGGACTTTGCCGGCATGGTCACCGAAGTGGCGGAACGGGTGATCCAGGTCAGGCAGGAGGGCGCCCTCCTGTCCGTCGAGTTAGCGAGTGGGGAGCGGTCTGTCGCACCGGCGGTGATCCTGGCCACCGGTGTCAGCGATCGCCAGCCGGTGGTGCACCGGCAGAAGGGTGATCGGACGCTGGCCGGTATTCACTGGCTCTTCCCCTTTGCCAATCAAGAGACGCTGCTCTACTGCATTCGCTGCGAGGGACATATGACCCATGGCCGGCAGGCGGCGGTGATCGGTGCCGGTGCGGCCGCCGCCGAGGTGTCCTTCATGATTCGCGAGCGCTACGACGCGCCGGTGACCCTGCTGACGGCCGGTGAGGAGCCCACCTGGGGTGAGCGACGGCAGCGGTTGCTCACGGCCATGGATGTGGAGGTTGTGCACGGCCGCCTGGTGGACGTGCGCGGCAAGGACAAGGGCGCCACCTTGCACGGCTTCACCGTGGAGGGCGGGCGGAACATCGACGTGGAACTGGCCTTCGTGGTCATGGGGCTCTACCGGGTGGCTCACCAGATCGTCCACGGACTGGGTGTGGAACTGGAGGAGAACGATCTCCCCGAGGAGGAACGTCACGTGCTGGTGAACGCCGACAGCGAAACCAGCGTGGGGGGGCTGTTCGCCATCGGTGACATGACACGCCACCGGGAGCGGCCCATCATGAAACAGGTCTACACGGCCCAGGAGTATGCGGTGCGGGCGGTGGACAAGGTTGATGCCCGCCGGCGGCAAGTGCTTCGCCGGCGCCTGCTGGGAGAAGACTGAAAGGGAGATGGCAGCGCCGGGCGACGGTTGCGCCGCCCGGCGCTGCGATTGTCAGGATTTGCCGCTGTTGAAATGGTCGAGGATGACGCGGCTGATGCAGGCGGTGAGACGTTTGCCTGTTTCAATTTCCAGGAACTCGTTGGGGCCGTGGGCATTGGAGTTGGGCCCCAGGAGTCCTGTGATGATGAACTGGGCCTTGGGAAAGCGGTCTCCCAGCATGCCCATGAACGGAATAGAACCGCCTTCACCCATGTAGCAGACCTCTTTGCCGAAGAACATCTCGGACGCGACCCGGGCGGATTTTTCCAGCCAGGGGACCAGGGGCGGTGCGTCCCAGCCCAGGGCGCCCTGTTCAGGGGTGAATGTGACGCGGGCACCGTATGGGGGGTCGCTTTCCAGCAGGTTCTTCAGGCGGGTGGTGGCGTCGTCGGGGTCCATGTGCGCCGGCAGGCGCAGGGAGACTTTGACGGAAGTGCCGGGGCGCATCACGTTCCCAGCGGTGGCCAGAGACGGCAACCCCTCGGCACCGGTGATGGCCAGTTGGGGCCGCCAGGTGCGATTGAGAAGCAGTTCGGTGAGGTCGGTGCTCACCGGCTGCATGCCGTCCACGAAGGGGAATTTGCTGTAGAGATCTGTGCCCAGGACAGCGGCGGCGATTGCCGCCTGCTTCAGGCGCTCGGCGGGGATCTCCACGTAGAAACCCTTGGGCAGGATCTTGCCGGTTTCCATATCCTCCAGGCGGGCGAGGAGCTGGCGCATGATGCGGAAGCTCGATGGGACCACACCGCTGGCGTCACCGGAATGGACACCTTCGGTGAGAATGTCCACCGTCAGGTTTCCGGAGATCATGCCACGCAGAGAGGTCGTCACCCAGAATTGCTCGTAGTTGCCGCAGCCCGAGTCCAGGCAGACCACCAGGCTGGGGGTGCCGATGCGATCCTTCAGGTGATCGATGTAGGCCGGAAGATCGGGGCTGCCGCTTTCTTCGCAGCATTCGATGATGACGACGCAGCGGCCATGGGGGAGTCCCTGCTTCTGGAGGGCCTCGATGGCGGTCAGTGAACCGAAGACGGCATATCCATCATCGGCGCCGCCGCGGCCGTAGAGCTTGCCGTCCCGGACCACCGGCTTGTAGGGGTCCAGGCCGTCGGCCCAGGGGAGCATGGGTGGCTGCTTGTCCAGGTGGCCGTAAAGGAGAATCGTCTCGTCGCTCTTGCCGGGAATCTCGATAAAGAGAAGTGGCGTGCGCCCCTCCAGGCGGACAATTTCCATTTCCAGGCCCGGGATATTCCGGGATCGGACCCAGTCGGCGGCCAGTTTCACGGCCTGATCCAGAAGTCCGTTGGTGGCCCAGTCCTTGTCGAATAGCGGTGAGACGTTGGCTATCTTGATGTACTCGTGCAGGGTGGGAAGGATGCTCTCGTCCCACACCGTATCGATGAAGCTCTGGGTCTTTTTAGCGTCCATGATTTCTTCTCCGTGGATTCTCCCCACTCACGGGGAGGAGGAGTTTAGCCGCCGACAGGGCCCGGCTTCAAGCACCTGATCCAGCTTCCTGGAGGGGCGCCGCCGCGCTCCGGGATGAGGGCGGTATACTCGCGAGGGCCTGGCCGGAAGGAGAGAACCGGCGATTTGCGGGCCGGATACGTCCAATCGAGAACCTGACAACGAACGAGTCACCCACCATTCTCAAGAGAATCTTCCTTGGCTGGAACTCACCGGCTCTGCCTGCCGCTGCGGATCGGCTGGTGGAACATTATGACAACCATGGAGAGGTGGATTTGCGCCCGGCCGCCGTGGTTGTCCCGGGTGGGCGCGCCGGCCGCCGGCTGATCGAACTCCTGCTGGAGCGGACCTCGTCCCGAGGGGCGGTATTCACGCCCCCGCATCGCCTGGTCACCCTGGGCCGCCTCCCCGAGTTGCTCTACCGGCCATCCCGCCCGCCAGCGGATTCCGCGGTTGCCCGTCAGGCATGGGTCCGGGCACTCCGGGAGATCCCCCAGGACGTTCTGGCCAGCGTGTTTCCCGCCCGGCCGGAAGCGCCGGAAGGGTGGCTGGCTCTGGCTGCAACGGTCATCCCCCTGCACCGCGAGTTGATGGGGGAAGGGATGATGTTCGCTGCTGTGGCGCGCAGCTTCGGGGCGGCTGGAACCTACAACGATGCGCAGCGCTGGCACGCCCTGGGGCAGGTTCAGGACCGGTACCTGGAGCTGCTGGAGGAAGTCGGTCTTGCTGACCTGGATCGATCCCGGATGGAAGCGCTTGCAAGCGGCGCGCTGAGGACTCCTGGAGATGTGTGGTTGGTGGGGGTGGTGGAGCTTCCGGGGCTGGTGCGCCGCATGCTTCAGGCCGTTCCCGGCACGCATCGGTCCCTGATCCATGCGCGCGAAGAAGATGCCGCTGGTTTTGATGAATTCGGGTGCGTGGATCCAGCGGCATGGATCGATCGACATCTACCCCTGCGAGAGGATCAGATTCACTATGCCGGTGGCCCTGCGCATCAGGC
>JAPUKF010000305.1 GCA_027295805.1 Acidobacteriota bacterium
GCGACGTACCTCGCGGCGCAGCTTCCCGGCTTCCAGGGCCTTGCGGATCACCAGGCTCAGTTCCCTGTTATTGACCGGCTTGGTCAGATAATCCGCAGCTCCCAGTTTCATGGCATGCACGGCGCTTTCGACGCTGCCAAAAGCCGTCATCATGACCACGGCGATCTCCGGTGCCTGCTTGCGGATCTTTTCGAGTATTTCCATGCCCGTGATATCGGGCAGGCGATGGTCGAGAAGAAGCAGGTCGGGCTCCTGCTCGGCCAGGGCCGCAAACAACTTGCGCCCCGACTCGGCTTCGCGAACCGCGTATCCTTCGGCTTCCAGGTTCTCACGAATGGACCAGCGGATGAGCTTTTCATCATCCACGATGAAGATGCATTCATGGGCCATCAGGAGATCGCCTCAAGGGGCAGGAGAACCAGTGCCGTGGTGCCTTCAGCGGCCTGACTTTCCATCTGAATATTGCCGCCATGGCGCTCGACGATCTTGCGAACGATGGCCAGACCCAGGCCGGATCCCCGGTGCCGGGTCGTGAAGAAAGGTTGAAAGATTCGTTCCATATCAGCAGCCTTGATCCCCTTCCCCGTGTCCTGGAAGGCAATCTCAGCGACGATGCGCACCACCCGATCCAGCAGGTGATGCAGCTCAACCGGCTGGCGCGAGAGCGGCCGGGGGCGGGCATAAGTCAGGAGGTCGCGCACAAGGTTCTCCAGGCGCTCGATCTGGGCCAGCAATCCATCGGCGATCTCAACTCGCGACGGGTCCTTGGCCAGGTGATGTCGCAGGACTTCCAGGGCGCCTTTCATCCCCGCCAGTGGATTCCGGACCTCGTGGGCGATGCTCGCCGCCAGTTCCCCCACGGCGGCAAGCTGCTCGCTCTTTTCCAGGGCTTTCTGCTGGCGGGTGCCGAAATAGGCATGCAGGACAATCTGGGTGTCCAGATTCATCAGCTTGGTCAACGCCATGCAGGTCTTGGTGGCCGAGTCCGTCCGCTTACCAAAATGGGTGTGGATCAGCTGGCAGAGTTCATCCAGCAATATGCCATAGGCCCCCATGTACCACTGGGGCTGCCGCCCGATACGTTCGTGAGCGCGCCCGATGCGCAGACGATTATCGAGGTAGTCCTGATCCAGGCGGCCTGAGGTCAGGCTGAGGATATAGGCGTACTGGAGCTTCTTGAGCCTCTCCACCTGCTGGGAATCGCCCAGGATCTGGCTGAGGGAAGGGTAGCTCAGGAGATGCTCGTAAAACCTCTCCACAACACCCCCGGCCTCGTCCCGGAACAGGTCATGAAGGCGCGTGAGACGCCGCAGGTCTTCATCCCGCAAGGAGAGGAAGCCGCGGCGCTCTTCCAGTTCCGGCGGGATGATGCCGCCTGCGTCAACAGTCTTTGGCGCGGTGTGCGCCATCAGGAACGGGGACGGACGGCCAGGACCGGACATTTGGCGGCCCGCAGAACCCGGTGGCAGGTGGACCCGACCCAACCCAGGTCGCTGCTCCCGTGACCATGAGCGCCGACCACGACCAGGTCGGCATGGTGCGCACTGGCGGTATCCAGGATGACGGCCGAGGGATTTCCGTGACGCACAAGGAATTCAACCGGGCATCCCTCGCCCAACTCCGCAGGCACCAGGGCTTCCATTCTCTTCAGTCCATCTTTTTCGAGACGCTCCGCCAACCCGTCCATGTCGACGGCTCCCGGCCAGGGGGCCTCCATGGGGCCGAAAAATGCCATGGGGGGCGGCACCACATGAAGCATGACAATCCTGGCTCCATAGCGGGTACCCAGGGCGAAAGCGTACTCCACGGTATCCATGGTGTCGGTGCCGAGATCCGTGGCTACCAGAATGGTTCCCAGACGGCCTTCCGCTTCAGCGGCCACCACGGTGTCAGGAACATTCTGGGAAACAGCCAGCAGCGGCGTGTGAATCTTGTGGAGGACCTTCTCGGTCACCGACCCGAGAAGGAGGCGCTCAAAACCGGAGATCCCGTGGGTTCCCATGACCAGCAGGTCGGCGCCAATCTCCTCGGCCTGCCGGACGATGGACGAATGGGGTATCCCCTCCGAGATGCAGACATGCTCACGGTCAATCCCCTCCTCTTGGGCCAGCACGGTCATCTGTTCTTCGACGCGGCGCCGGTTGGCCGCCTGAATCCGGGGCGCCAGCGCTGCCTCTGCCGGAGAAAAGGCCCGCATATCCAGGACGTGGATCAGATCCACCTGCGCCTGAAAATCCCGCGCCAGACCTCGCGCCACCCGCACAGCTCGCCGCGAGAAATCGGAAAAATCAACCGGACAAAGGATCTGTTTGAACGGACTCATGGCAGACCTCCCCGACATGAGATTCTCTGAGAAAATGATACAACTTCGCGCCTGCAACAGGGGGAATGCTGCCACCGACTGCTGGCTGGGTGACAAGGCCCAGACAGTGTCGTATGACCCTCCGGAATGGGGACGGAGATGGCGCAAACCCCGGTCTGGAGGAAATCCAGGGTGGCACGCCGGTTGCGTCAGGGGATGTCGGCGGCTTGGGCCGGCCGCCCATCTGCCTCCTGCACCGTCGGGAGGCACAAGGCCAGGCACCACCGCCACGGAGTTCCCCCCTCCGAGAGACCACCGGATCATTCGGTGGATGGAGTGCCCGGAGCGGTGTCAGGCCCGCTTCGGGCATTCTTTTTTTTCAGGAGGAGAGGGGGATGGAATCGGAGATCACCGTGAACTGCAGGACCGTATCCCCGATGCGAATGCGGTCCTCATGGTGCAGTTCCTGGCGGTCCCGGATCCGCCGGCCGTTGACGAACGTCCCGTTGGTACTGGCCAGGTCCCGGATGAAGTACCGATCCGGGCCGTACATGGCGATCTCCGCATGCTTGCGCGAGGTCTTGGCATCGGTCAGAGCGATGTCGGCGCCCTCCCGCCCCAGAAGAAACACTCCCCCGGAAGAGAACGTGAAGGTCCGGCCCGCCCCCTCGCCTTCCTGAATACGCAGGAACAGCCCCGTTTCAGGAGGGACAAGACCTTCTTTCAGGCGTGGGCTGAAAGCACCGGCATCGAGCATCGTCCCCTCGACGGTTGGCGAATGATGGTTGTCTTTGGACATGGTCGGTCTCCTTCAATTCAAGCGCAGATCGAGCGGGTCGCCATGCTTGCGACCGATTGTCAATTTCAAGCGACGGGATTCACCCGCCTTGAGTTCGGCGGTGAGGACCTGCACCAGGGGGGCCTCGCCCTCGGGGGTCACGGTCACACGAATTTCATGGGTGCCGGCGGCGATTTTGAGTTCACGGGTGAACTCCTGGTTGCCCCACTCGGCCAGCTTGCGGCCGAACGCCTTCACCTTGCGCCGATCCGCGGCCAGATCGCCTGAGTAGGCGGTACGGCCATCCACGCTGACAGTGAGAGTCGCCTCCGGGAAGCTGTTCTTCACCTGGAGGGTGAGGGTCGCCGGCGGCTCCAGCCACCAGGCCGAGGCCAGGATGAGACCCAGCAGAATCGCGGCCCCGGCCAGCACCATCCTGCGCCCTCTGGCCGACAGCCGCTGGACACCGCCGGCAAGAGCCGCGCCAGCGCTCCTGGCCGTGGCCAGAAGTACGACCGCACCCCGGGCGATGTGCGGCCTCAGAGCAGCGCCCGCGACAATCACCGCCCGCAGAGCGTCCTTTCCTGGGTGATCCCCTGCCGGCACACGTGCCGGAAACGGCTGCGGGAATTCATGCAGCAGTCCGGTAGCGGCCATGGTGGCGTCGGCATCCTCAACCGGCGAGGCCGCGAAGGCCTGCGCGAGCTCACGGGAGAATGCCGTCCCATCGACGAACCTCTCCCCGGGGTCCTTGGCCAGAGCACACGCGAAGAATCGATCCAGCCCGGGGGGCAGGCCATCCCGGCAGTGGCTGATGGGCATCACATGCTCATGAACCACCGCGTAGGCAAGTGATGAGAGGTCGTCCCCGGAAAAGGGGCGCTGACCACAGAGCGCCTCGTACAGGACGATGGCCAGGGAGAACAGATCGCTGCGCCCGTCCACAGGCTGGCCGCGAATCTGTTCCGGTGACATGTAGGCGGGTGAACCCAGACTCTGCCCAGTGGAGGTCAGGTCTGAACTGGTCGAGCGGGCAACACCGAAATCGGCCAGTTTCGCTACGCCGTCGCCTTCACGAATCAGGATGTTGGCCGGCTTGATGTCCCGATGAATGATGCCGGCGTCATGGGCGGCCTGCAGCCCACTGGCCAGTCCACACGCCATGGCACAAGCCTCATGGGCAGGCATGGTGCCCTCATGGTCCAGCAGATCACGCAGATTCCTGCCGGGGACATACTCCATGGCGATGAAGGGAATCCCCGAGCGGGGGTCTTCGTCGGCGTCATAGATGGTGACCAGGGACGGATGATCAAGGGCTCCGGCGGTCTGGGCCTCCCGCAGGAATCTTTCCCGGAATTCCTGTGCCCGGGCGGGCGTCAGTCCAGGCGGCAGCTCGTAGGTCTTGACGGCGAGCCGGCGCCTGACGCGCGGGTCATGAGCGAGATAAACAACACCCATGGCGCCGCGGCCGATCTCCGCCTCGACTTCATAGCGACCGATCTGTTGCACCTGTGCAATATAGGGTCCCCCGGGCTCGAAACCAGCAGCAGGCGGCGACTTGACGAGCGCCCGGGGAGCTCCCTATGGTCGTCTGGAATGCCAGGATCCGACCACACTGAGAGCCATGGGCGGCATGCCCCTGAACACCGCCTCCTGCTGGCTTCATCCAACCCCGGCAAGCTGCGAGAAATGCAGGGCCTGGTGGCCGATCTCCCCTACCGGATTCTCCTTCCGGGCGAGGACGGCTTTCCCCTGCTGCCTGTTGAAGAAGACTGCGCGACATTCGCGGAAAATGCCGCCAAAAAGGCCCTGGCGGCGGCACGAGCCGCCGCTGGCCCATGGGTCATAGCGGATGATTCAGGTCTGGAGGTGGAGGCCCTGGAGGGCGCCCCTGGAGTTCGTTCAGCCCGCTTTGCCGGGCAGGAGGGTGAGCCGGCCGAGCGGGATCGAGCCAACACCCTCCTTCTTCTCCAGCGCTTGCGGGGTGTGCCCGCGGAGAGGCGGCAGGCCCGCTTTGTCTGTGTCCTCGCCCTTGCGGATGCCCGCGGCCTTCTCGCGACTGTCCGGGGGGAAGTTCGCGGACAGATTCTGGAAGCGCCGCAGGGAACCGGTGGCTTCGGCTATGATCCCGTTTTTTTTCATCCCCACAGCGGCCGGACCTTTGCCCAGATGACAACGGATGAAAAACTGGCCATCAGCCATCGCGGACGTGCCCTGGAAGACCTCCGGCGCTTCCTGGGCGGCCGCTGAACTATCGGGCCACGGCCCAAGGTGCCGGGTCGGTGGTAGGATCGAATTGTCATCATGAAAATAGCCGCCGTCAGCACAGCCTTTCCTCCCCACTATTACGACCAGCAAACCATCCTGGCTGCCCTCAGCAAGCGCTGGACGGGCGCGGGCGACGGCAGCGGTCTTGCCCTGGTCGAGCGCCTGCACCGCAACGTCAAGGTCCAGGGCCGCCATCTGGCCCTCCCCATCGCAGAATACGACCAGATCTCCACCTGGGGGCAGGCCAACGACGCCTGGATCCGGGTGGCCACCGATCTGGGGGAAGCAGCCCTGCGCGGCGCCCTGGATCGAGCCGGCCTGGAACCCAAAGATGTGGACGCTATCCTGTTCTGCTCCATCACGGGAATCAGCACACCCTCTATTGATGCCAAGCTGGTCAACCGCCTGCGCCTGCCGGCACGGGTGAAGCGAATGCCTTTATTCGGCCTGGGCTGCGTCGCCGGGGCCGCCGGTCTCGCCCGGGCGGCCGACTACGTGCGCGCCTTTCCCGACCAGGTGGCTGTCCTGGTCACGGTTGAGCTCTGCTCCCTGACCCTGCAGTCTGAAGTGCGCTCGGTGCCCAACTTCATCGCCTCGGGTCTGTTCGGAGACGGCGCCGCCGCTGCCGTGGTCACAGGTGCAGCCCGGGAAGCCCAGGGACCCCGCATTCTTGCCACCCGCTCGGTCTTCTATCCCGATTCGGAAGATGTGATGGGCTGGAAAGTTTCGGAAAAAGGCTTCGGCATCGTCCTTTCAGCCGACGTTCCCAACGTCGTGCGGAACCACCTCTGCACCGACGTGGATGCCTTCCTCTCAGATCAGAAGCTGAGCCGCGACGACATCAAGACCTGGGTCTGCCATCCCGGCGGTCCCAGGGTTCTGCAAGCCATGCAGGAGAGCCTTGAGTTACCGGCGGACGCCCTGGCCGTCACCTGGGACAGCTTGAACCGCGTGGGCAATCTTTCCTCGGCCTCGGTGCTGGTGGTCCTGGAGGAGGTGCTTCGGAAACACCTTCCGGCTCCCGGCAGCCACGGCCTGCTCATGGCCATGGGACCGGGATTCTGCTCGGAGCTGGTCCTGCTGCAGTGGTGAAGGAGGCATAGTGACCATGTCCGACCCACGTCTCCTGTTCACGGTTGTTTTCATCCTGGTTCTGGGCGAGCGGATCCTGGAGCTGGCCATCTCGCGCCGCAACCAGCGCCGGGCCCTGGCTCAGGGCGGCGTTCTGGTGCGGGAAGATCCCTATGCCTGGATCGTCGGGGTGCACTCTCTCTTCATGATCAGCGCTCCCCTGGAAGTCTGGCTGCTGGATCCCATCCGCGTTCCCGGCCTGGCCGGGACCATGCTGGTGGTCATGGTGGCGAGCATGACCCTGCGCTACTGGGCTATCTTCAGCCTGGGGGAGCGCTGGAATACCCGGGTCATCTGCGTGCCGGGCCTGGCGGCGGTGCACAGCGGGCCTTACCGCTGGATCCGCCACCCCAATTACGTGGCCGTGGGACTTGAAGTGTTCGCGCTGCCTCTCATAGGGGGCGCCTGGCGCACCGCGATCCTGTTCGGGATCGCCAACCTGATGGTACTGCGCTGGCGGATCCGCGTGGAAGAAGAGGCCCTGAATCGGTATGCCGACTGGGAGCGCATTTTCGCCGGGCAGCCCAGATTTGTGCCCGGCGTTCACTCCTCCGAGCGCCCGTGATCTTCAGGTCACGCCGAGATCACGTGCTCCTCCTGGTCATGGCTCTCAGCACCATGACCCCGGCACACGGCGCCACCCCCACCTATGAGATCACCCTGGATCCAGCCCGGTCCCAGGTGACGTTTTCCCTTGGGGCGTTCTTTCATACGGTCCAGGGGCGTGGCATCCCCCTGGCGACGACCCTGGAGTATGCGCCGGGGCAGGGCCTGCTCACAGGCGCCGTGATCTTGCCCGCCGCCGGCCTGGCCACGGGCAACCAGCGCCGGGATCGGCGGATGCAAGGGCAGGTGCTGGAGAGTGCGGCCCATCCGGACATCATTCTCACGCTGGAGCGCGCCGAGGGCGCGTTCGATCCGGAGACCGGTGGCGACCTGCAGGTGGATGGCAGCCTCCAGTTGCTGGGCGCAAGCCATCCGGTGTCGTTTCCACTGGAAATCATCATCCTGCTGGATGAAGAGGGACGGTTCCGGGCGCGAGGGGCGTTCATGGTCCCCTATGTGGCCCGGGGGCTCAAGGACCCCAGCGCAGTCTTCCTGCGGGTCGAAAAGGAGGTCCGCGTCTCCTTCTCGGCGGCGGGCAGGATTCTTGCCGTCCCCCCGCCCGGCGGGAAGGGGGACTCCAAGTGAGCCTGCCCGGCCTCTCCACGGCCGGTCCTTGAGGATGCCGGTCCCTTGCGGCTATTCTTCCTCAGGCCATGACTGCTGACATCCCCACACAATACGACCCGGCCGCCACCGAACAGACCATCTACCGGCGGTGGCTGGATGCAGGCGCCTTCGCTGCCCGCCCCCGCCAGGGGGCAAAACCGTACGTGATCATGATGCCCCTCCCCAACGTCACCGGGGCGCTCCACATGGGGCATGCCATGGACGGCGTCATGCAGGACTTGCTCACCCGCTGGCATCGAATGCAGGGCGATAACACTC
>JAPUKF010000306.1 GCA_027295805.1 Acidobacteriota bacterium
CCGTTTTACGTTCTGGGGCCGCTGGTGACCGATATCTTCCCAGGCTACGACCACATCACCAGTTGCATTGGTGCCACCGCCGCCGCCTGGCACGGTGCCGCCATGCTCTGTTACGTCACTCCCAAGGAGCACCTGGGCCTGCCCAATCGCGACGATGTGAAGCAGGGGTGCATCGCCTACAAGATCGCCGCACATGCCGCCGACGTGGCCCTGGGGATCCCCGCCAGCCGAGACCATGACGACGAACTGACCCGAGCCCGGGCCGCGCTCAACTGGGAGAAGCATTTCGAGCTGAGTTTCGACCCGGACACGGCGCGGGCGTTCCATGACGAGGATCTGGACGTGGACACCGACTTCTGCGCCATGTGCGGCCATGACTGGTGCAGCGTGCGCATCTCGCGGGAAATCGTCGAGTTCGGCTCGGGCAAGGACCCGGACATGGCCTGGGACGGGCCGCGGGTCAGCGCCGCGCTGACGCCGGCACAGCGGGAGATTCTCGAAAAGCGCGGGGCTCTGTCGCCGGCGGAGATCCACCGCCTGGCTGGCAAGACGCGCGAGGCCATGGGTGCCGGCGCCGGTGAGCACGGAGGTTGCCACAGCGATGCCGTTGGCGATGAAGAAGCCCGTCGCCTACAGGACGAACAGGTCGCACAAGTCGACAAGGTGAGTGCCGACGCATCGGCGTAGCCTGTGACCGCCGCAGGCTAGCCCTCCGCGCGCCGAAGGCGCGCAATCAGAAGTTGACCACCAGGGAAGCCGTGAAGATGGAGTCCAGCTCGTCAAGCTGAATGGCCACTTCCCCGATAGGCGTCGTCAGGTCGCTGGGATCGAATAGCGCGCCTTTGGTGAACGCCGGCTCATTCTCATATTGCCATCCCAGGCTGATCTTCAGGGCCAGGTGGTTGCTCATGCTCACCGACACCGAGTTGAGCATATTGCCGCGCCAGCGGCTGCCCTCCTCCAGATTGGCGTCCAGCACCAGGATGTTCTCGTAGGTGGTGTTGGCGCCGAACTTGTTCATGTAGTTCCAGCTGAAGCGCGCGCCAATCCATGTTTCATCCACATCGGAGAGAGGCACCACGTTCTCCTGGTCGGTCCAGGTGAGGGCGTATTGAGTGCGAAATTTCAGGTCGTCATCATCGCGCCAGAGGTTGCCCATGCCGCCTTCCACCAGGTAGCGATCATCAATGCCCGCGGGCCGGTTCCGTTCCCAGCCGCCACCGGCGTACCAGAACAGCTCCTCGCTGAACTGGCGGCCGTACTTGCCGTTGAGATAGTAATTCTCGGCCGTGACCTCCGACTCGCTGGTCTCCTGCTCACTGAAATCTCCCGGGGTGCCGATGGCAACGCGGGTGATGGTGTCTGATTCGGCGCGGATGCCGCCGGCGCGGATTTCCAGAGTCGATGATTCCCAGGCGCGGATGAGAGTGTTCCTGAAACCTAGAGTGGAGGATTCGGCGTTGCCGGAGGTGCTCACCAGGCTCAGCTCGGCCTCGTCGGACCAGCCGATCTTCTCTTCATCTGCTGCCGGCGCGGAGCCTGCGGCCAGGAGAATGACGGGCAGGGCCATGATCAGCAGGGAACGTGACGTCATGAGCGGGATTCCTTGGTGAAAAGAGGGCAGGAAATTGAGACCGGGGGCCAGGATGCTAGCACGGCACTTCTCCGCCGGTCTTGGTAGAATCAGCCCCATGTCCCGGGACCTCACCTACCAGCGGCGCCTGACCGAACTGCGGCGGCAGGTGCGTGCCCTGGGGAGCGTGGCGGTGGCCTTTTCAGGCGGTGTGGACTCGGCGGTACTCCTTCACGTCGCCCATGAAGAGCTGGGTGAGGACGCCGCCGCGGTCATTGCCGATTCGCCCTCCCTGCCCCGGCAGGAGCTGGCGGCAGCCCGTGAACTGGCGCGCTGGATGGGCGTGCGTCTGCACGAGGTGGCCACCACCGAGATGGACGAATCTCGCTACCGCGCCAACCGGGGCGATCGCTGCTATTTCTGCAAATCGGCTCTCTTTTCAGCCATGCTGCCCTGGGCCGGAGAGCAGGGGTTCGCCGCTCTCGCATTCGGGGAGATCACCGACGACCTGCTGGACGACCGCCCCGGCGCCCGCGCCGCCGGCGAATTCGGTGTCGTGGCTCCCCTGCGCCAGGCGGACTTCGACAAGAACGACGTGCGCCGGTACGCCCGCGATGCCTGCCTCCCCGTGGCCGAGAAGCCGGCGGGGGCCTGCCTTGCGTCGCGCATTCCCGTGGGCAGTCATGTGACCGCCGCGAAGCTGGCCCGGGTCGAGACGGCCGAGGCGGCCCTTCACACGCTGGGCCTGCGCCAGGTCAGGGTGCGGCATCTGGGCGACATGGCGCGGGTGGAAGTGGGGCAAGATGAACTGGAAACCGCGCGGGCCCTGGGGGAGAGCCTGGGCGCCGCGGTGCGTGACGCCGGTTTCGCCACCATGGAGTTGCACTGTTACGTCCCGCCGGCTCAGCGTGGCGCATCCCGGCGCGCGGGAGAGCGGACGGAATGAGTCTGACCGACACCCGCAACCGCCCCCTGCAGGATCTGCGCATCTCGGTGACCGATCGGTGCAACTTTCGTTGCAACTACTGCATGCCGGAAGAGGTGTTCGGCACCGACTATCGATTTCTGGAGCGGGATGAGCTGCTGACCTTCGAGGAGATCACGCGGCTGGCCTCTGTTCTGGTGGAGAGGGGGGTGCGCCGCATCCGCATCACCGGCGGCGAGCCGCTGGTGCGCCGCAATCTGGACCGGCTGGTGGGAATGCTGGCTGCCCTGCCGGGCCTTCAGGACCTGTCCCTGACCACCAACGGCAGCCTGTTGCCCGGCCAGGCGGCCGCCCTGGCTGCCGCCGGCCTGCGCCGGGTGACCGTGAGCCTTGATTCCCTGGATGAAGCTGTCTTTCGGTCCATGACCAGTACAGGAGCCGGCCTGGCCGAAGTGCTGCGAGGCATCGAGGCGGCGGGGTCGGCAGGACTTCTGCCGGTGAAGATCAACGCCGTGGTGCGGCGGGGCGTGAATGACCACACGGTGGTGGATCTGGTGCGCCATTTTCGTGGCACAGGCACCATCGTTCGCTTCATCGAATACATGGATGTGGGCAACAGCAACGGCTGGAGCCTGGAAGAGGTCGTCCCGGCTGCCGAGATCCTGGCCAGGATCAACGCCGTGTTCCCCCTGGAGCCCATGGACCCCAATCAGGCCGGCGAAGTCGCCCGGCGCTGGCGGTTGCGGGACGGGAGTGCGGAGATTGGGGTCATCACCTCGGTGAGCAACCCATTCTGTGCCGCCTGCTGTCGTTTGCGTCTCTCGCCCGAGGGCAGTCTGTTCACCTGCCTGTTCGCCGGCAAAGGGTTCGATCTGCGTGGCCTCCTGCGCCAGGGAGCCGACAATGCCACCCTG
>JAPUKF010000307.1 GCA_027295805.1 Acidobacteriota bacterium
CAAGCGTCGGCTGGATCGGGAGCCCCGAAGAGTCGCCGACGAGTTTGCCCAGCACGCCCGCGCCGGTTCCCCCAAGCACCCCGGCCGCGTCAAGTGACCAGCATCGACCTGTCGGTGATCACCCCGGCGCACAACGAAGAACAATATCTGGACAAATGCATCCGCTCCGTCAAGGCAGCGGCGCAGAATGTCTCTGCGCATGTGGAGCACCTCGTCGTGTTGAATCGTTGCACCGACCGCACGGAGGAGATTGCGGTTTCCGGCGGTTGCCGTGTTGTCCACGAAGACGCCCGGAACCTGAGCCGCATCAGGAACGCCGGCGTTGCGGCGGCGCGTGGAAACATCATCGTGACCATCGATGCCGATAGCTGGATGTCAGCCAACATGCTCTCGGAAGTGATCCGCTCTCTTGACTCGGGACGGTTCATCGGCGGCGGCGTCCGTCTGAGCCTCGAGCGCTGGTCCCTTGGCATCTTGTGTAGTTGTTTGATGATTCTCCCCTTCGTGCTACGCCACCTCGTCAGTGCGGGGATGTTCTGGTGCTACAAGCGTGACTTCGACGCGATTGCGGGCTTCGACGAGTCTCTGGTCTGCGCCGAGGATGTGGACTTTGCGGTACGGCTCAAGAAACTGGGGCGGGCGACATCCAGGCGATACGGGACCATATGGAAGGGGTACATGACAACCTCCTGTCGGAAGTTTGATCAGTACGGAGATTGGTTCCTGGTTCGCAATCCCAGACTGGTCTACGACATATTCCATCAGAGCCAGAAGACCGCCGATCGGCTTTACTACGATCAACGAGGCGATGGGGAAACGCGTTGAATCCATGAGTGCCGAGTCGGACGGGTTGCCTCACCCTCGGATCGCCAAACTGGAGTATGCTCTGGCTCCATGGAACGACAGAGCGACATGAGCCTGCCTGCAGGCAAGCGGCTGGGGCACTTCGAGATCCTCGAGGCCATCGGCGCCGGCGGCATGGGGCAGATCTACAAGGCCCGTGATACCCGTCTGGGCCGCGATGTGGCCATCAAGATCCTGCCGCCGGAACTGGCCTCCCACCCCGGCTTCCAGGAGCGCTTCGGGCGTGAGGCGCGCATCATCTCCAGCCTCAATCACCCCCATATCTGCATCCTGCACGACATCGGCCAGGAGGAAGGTCTCGACTATCTGGTGATGGAGTATCTGCAGGGCGAGTCCCTGGCGGCGCGCCTGCAACGCGGGCCGCTGCCGCCCGGCGAGCTACTCGGGCTGGCCGTGCAGGTCGCCGACGCCCTGGACAGCGCACACCGGGCCGGGCTGGTGCATCGGGATCTCAAGCCGGGCAACATCATGGTTACCCCCTCGGGCGCCAAGCTGCTGGATTTTGGCGTGGCCAAGAGCACTGGCATCGGGGGACCGGCCAGCGAACTGACCTCGTCCGCCACCCTCACCAGCCCCCTCACGGCACAGGGCGCCATTCTCGGGACCTTCCAGTACATGGCGCCGGAGCTGTTCGAGGGCAAGGAGGCCGATGCCCGCAGCGACATCTTCGCCTTTGGCGCGGTGCTGCATGAGATGGCCACAGGTCAGTACGCGTTCGAGGGCACCACCCAGGCCCTGGTCATCGCGTCCATCTTGAAGGACACGCCACGCCGCCTGGCCCAGACGGCGCCCGGGCTGCCATGGGGTCTGCAGCGCCTCATCGACTCCTGCCTGGTGAAGGACCCCGAGCAACGGCGCCAGTCGGTGCACGATCTGAAGCTGGAGATGCAGGCGCTGGCGGAGGACACGGCAGCCGGCCGGCTGGACGCCGGTGCGGCCACCGATGCCGCCGGATCGGTCGCCGGCGCGTTGCCGGGCGCCACGGTGACCGGCGCCCACATGGGCGCCACACCCCGCGCCGGCCGCCGCGGTCCATGGTTCGCCACCACGCTGCTGCTGACCGTAGCTCTTGCTGCCATCGGCGCCTGGACCTTCCTGCGACCCGTTCCGGAGCTGCGCGTGGTCCGCGCCTCCATCCTGCCACCGGAGGACACGTCCTACGTGGTCGCCGGGATGAGCACCGGCTCCGCTGTCCTCTCGCCCGATGGCACGCGCATCGCCTTCACCGCCCGGCAGGGGGGACGATACCAGCTCTGGGTCCGATCCCTGGATGCGCTGCAGGCGTCGCCCCTGCCCGGCACCGACGGTGCCCGCCGCATGTTCTGGTCGCCGGACAGCAAGTTCATCGGCTTCTTCGTTGCCGGCAAGCTCAAGAAGATCAGCGCCGAGGGCGGGCCGCCCCTGGTGCTGGCCGACGCCCCCGACGGACGGGGCGGGAGCTGGAACGAGGACGGCGTCATTCTCTTCAGCCCCAACTATCTGGGTCCGGTGTACCGGGTCCCTGCAGGCAGCGGCGAGCCGGTGGCGGTGACCTCAGACACCGAGTCCAGTGTGTTTACCCATCGCTATCCCCACTTCCTGCCGGACGGTGATCACTTTCTCTTCCTGGATCGCGGCAGCACCGCCGGGGCCGGCAAGAGCCCGACCCTCCGGGTCGCCTCCCTCAGCGGCGGCTCGGGCAAGGCGAAGGCGGTGCTGGAGGTGCCCTCCAACGCCGAATACCACGACGGCCACATTCTATACAACAGGGAGGGGACGCTCCTGGCCCAGCCGTTCGATGCAACAGCTCTCGAACTCCAGGGTGATCCGATGATCATAGCGTCCGACGTGGTTTACGACTCCGCCTTCACCCGTGGGGCGTTCTCGGTGTCGAGGACCGGAGTCCTGGTCTACCACGCGGGCCAGGCCTTCATCAACACGCGGCTCCTATGGCTCGACCGGGAGGGCAACGAGCTGGGCCAGGTCGACGAGTCGGCACAGTTCGATGGCCCCGCCCTGTCGCCGGACGGCCGCATGCTGGCGGTGACCAGGATCAACACGGAGTCGGGCAAGGGGGACATCTGGGTCTACGACCTGGAACGCGGCACGAAGAGCCGACTCAGCTTCGATGAAGGGGACGATTACAGTCCGCTTTGGACACCCGACGGGTCCCATGTGACGTTTGCATCTTCACGCGAGACCGGCTATCAGCCGTACAGCAAGCCCGCAGATGGCTCCGGAGCCGGGCGACAGCTGTTCGAGTCGGCCGGCGACATGTTCCCGTTCGGCTGGACGCCTGATGGCCGCACACTGCTCATCGGTGCGAGCACAACCAGCGGGGAATCAACGCTGGGCATGGCCACGGACGGCGAGGTGACGTTTTTCCGGGAGTCCTCCGGGAACGAGGGAAGCTTTTCCACTGGGCTGGTTGCTCGGCTCTCCAACGACGGCAACTGGATGGCCTACATCTCGGGTCAATCGGGCCGCGAAGAGGTCTTCGTCGGGCCGTTTCCGCCGGGCTCTGCCAAGTGGCAGGTTTCCACCGAGGGGGGTGGGGAGCCGAGGTGGCGAGCCGATGGCAAGGAGATCTTCTACCGCACCCAGGAGGGCATCCTGATGGCGGCGGAGATCTCCACCGCCGGCGGCCGCATTGCGGTGGGCGCGGTCCGACCTCTGTTCCAGACGAGTGCCGAGTCCATCTTCTCTTCGTACGACGTATCCTCCGACGGCCAGCGCTTCCTGATCAACACGCCGGTGTCGGAGAGCAAGCCGCAACCGCTCACGCTGGTCCTGAACTGGACCGCGTTGCTGGAGAACTAATGCAGATCCAGGGCGTGGTCGCTGAGCTCATCGAGGGTGACGAACTCCAGCGCTGACTCCTCCGTGGCGGCAAGACGGATCTTCGGGGCGACGCCTGCGTCCAGCGCCTGCTTCCAGCGTGCCGCGCACAGGCACCAGCAGTCGCCCGGCTTGAGCCCCGGAAACCCGGCCTCCGGAGCGGCGATGGCCAGGTCGTTCCCCTGCGCGCGCGAGAAGGCCAGGAACTCCTCGGTGACCCGGGCGCACACCACGTGACGGCCGATGTCCTGGCCGTCGGTCTCGCAGCGTCCGTTGCGATGCCAGCCCGTCATGGGGTCGGTGCAGCAGCTCTCCAGGAACGTCCCCAGCACATTCTTTGCGGTCATCGATCGTCTCCCCGGTTCTCCGTCATGTCAAAAAGCCCGCACCGAGAACGTGAAGGTTCGCGTCTCGGCATCGGCGGCCAGGTGGATCCGGCCGGCGTTGGAGATCTTCCAGCGCAGCTTGTGCAGGTCCTCCCAGTTGCCCTTCCACTGGCCCGGGGCCAGCTCGAGCTTCTCGAAGCCCCCTTTGATGCGGACCTTCCAGCCACTGACCTGGCCCAGCCGGTCCGCCAGCTGTCCCAGGGTGACCTCCTTGCCGAGGATGCGGATCGACAGGCTGGACGCCGGACCCTGGAGCGGCGAGACCTCGCCGGTCTCCACAGTCAACCGGTCGGCGGTTGTGGCCACACAGGTCACCGAATCCGATCCGCCGCCGCACACGGCCAGGCAGACCGCGCCGTTGCGATCCGTCTTGGGGATCTTGGCCGAGCCGCACTTCGTGGAGAACTTGCCCGCCATCGGGGGCACCGCCATGGCCAGGCAAAGACAGGTGCCCACAGCCAGGGTTCTCAAGGGACGCTTGCGGAGCTTGAAGAGCATCATTTTTT
>JAPUKF010000308.1 GCA_027295805.1 Acidobacteriota bacterium
ACAGGCGCGGCTCATGCCGCGGACCACGTCCACCAGGATCGCCGGTTCCAGCTTCCCGGTCGAGAAGTAATCCATGAAGAAGAGAGGCGTGGCCCCCTGCACCAGGATGTCGTCGATACAGTGATTCACCAGATCGGCGCCGATGGTGTCGTGGATGCCGGCATCCAGGGCCACCCGCAGCTTTGTACCAACGCCGTCGACACTGGCCACCAGGATGGGGTCGCGGTAACCCTCCGTCCGAAAGAGTCCGCCAAACCCGCCAATCCCGGAAAGAACACCTGGAGTGCGGGTGGCGGAGGCGAGATGGCGGATCTCACCCAGAGCGCTGTTCATGGCATCAATATCGACGCCGGCGTCGCGGTAGGAGAGACCGCCTGCATCAGGCGTGTCGCGATGATCAGTCATGTCGGCATTCCGTGGCGTCGGTAGAGCTCCGACGGCGAGTAGGGATCGGCGGAAACACAGTGGTATTACGGATAGGCCAGTTTTCCACAGGCCCTTCCGGGTGTCAAGCTCGGGCGTTGCCCGGGCTGACGGTGCCTGTTATTGTCCCGGCACGGGATCCTGTCGCTGGCCCTGTGACATGGCCCGGGGCAACCCGCGGGAGACGGATATCAAGCGTCAGCCGAGCCAGCCGTCCTCGCCGCCGCCCGCCATCTCCTGGTGGATCGCCGGGGCTCTCCTCGCCATCTTCGCCCTCAACGCAGGCCTCTCCCAGAGATCCAAGAGCCCCACGGTGGATGAATTCGCCCATGTCCCCGCCGGCTACATGGGCCTGCAAAGCGCCCGCTTCGATCTCTACGGCAAGACCCCACCCCTGGCGCGCAGCCTCTTCACCCTTCCCCTCCTGCTCTCCCGACCCGAACTGCCCGAGCCGCCGCCGGGCAACCGCATGGCAGGCTGGTATCCGTGGACCTATGCCACGGGCTTCTTTCATGTCAACGTGCGCCATTACGGCGTGGAGTTCGTGCAGCGCGTCTACCGGGATGCCCGCTTCATGGTGCTGGCCATGACGGTGGTTCTTGGCGCTGTTCTTTTCATGTGGGGACGCCGCCTGCATGGAGCTGCCGGCGGCATCCTCGCCCTGGCCCTCTTCACCCTGGATCCCAATATCCTGGCGCACAGCCGCCTGGCCACGGTGGATATGGCCGAAACACTCTTCTTTTTTCTGGCGGTCGCATCCATGGTCGCCTGGTTCCATGCTCCCACCCGCTGGCGCCTGGCTCTGGCCGGTCTGGCCTGCGGCGCCGCCCTGGCCACCAAATTCACGGCCGTCCTCCTGGCACCCATCGGCGTGGGTCTGGCTCTGGTGACCCTGATCCTGGCTCCACCGGCCCGGCGCCGAACCCTGAGCCTGCGCCTGGCGGGCGGCCTTATGATCATGGCGGTGACGGCTCTCCTGGTCGTCAACACGGCCTATGTTTTCGGCGGCAGCTTGAAGGGGCTGGGGGACTATCGGTTTCGCAGCCAGGCGCTCAATATGGTTCAGCAGCCATGGCTGGACTGGCTGCCGGTGCCCCTGCCGGCGGACTTCGTCAGGGGCTTCGATGCCCAGCAGGTCGATCTGGAAACGGGCGACTTCCCCAACTACTTCAATGGCCGCTGGTCCCAGCAGGGCTGGTGGTACTACTACCCGGTGGCCTGGCTCCTGAAGACGCCTCTTTCCCTGGTGGCCCTCCTCCTGGCCGCCGCGGGCCTGGCCGCCGCGGAGGCCCTGGAATGGCGCCGCCGCCACCATGCCACCCATGTCGGTCTGCCCCCGAAAGACTCGCTGCGCAGGCTCTCGGCCTGGGCCGTGGGGCTCGGGATAGCCATCCCCATGATCGCCGCCTGTTTTTTCAATCGCCTGGACATCGGAGTGCGCTACATCCTGCCCATCTACCCGTTTCTTTTCCTGAGCCTGGCCGGGCTGGGGCGTCTCTGTCGGCGCCGGGAACCGGTGGCCGCCGCCCTGGTCGTGGGTGCCACTCTACTCACCGCGGCCGGGACGTTCTCCGTCTATCCCCACTACCTGGGTTACGCCAACCTCCTGGCCGGCGGCATGGAGAACGGCTGGCGTGTGCTCTCCAACTCCAACAACGACTGGGGACAGGACCTGCCTGCCCTGGCGCGCGAGCTAGAGCGGCGAGGTGAGACGGATGTCCGCCTGGCCTACTTCGGCCATGCCGAGCCGGCGGCCTACGGCATCAACTACACCGTACCCTTGCCAGGTGGCTCCGGCGCCGACGCCCTGCGCGCGGCGCAGGGGCGTATCCCGTTCACCTTCCGTCCGGGCCTGTACGCCATCTCCGCCAACCTCCTGGTGGGCCTGCCCTATCAGGTGATGGACCATGGGCGCTGGGTGCCAGCCGGCCACACTCTCAACGAGCCCCAGGAGATCTTCGCCTGGTTTCGCAAGCGCACTCCGGACACGGTTGTGGGGGGGAGCATTCTCCTTTTCCGCGTCGAGGATCCGGCGCGGTGAAACTTTCGGTCATTGTCCCCATCTACAACGAACGCTCCACCATCGAAACGGTGCTGGATCGCCTGGCCGCCCTCCCCGGCGACAAGGAGGTGATCGTCGTGGATGACGGCTCCACCGACGGCTCACGCCAGTATCTGGAAGAGCGCGCGGCCCGGGGGGAGCCGGGAGGGCACCGGCTCAGGGTCATCGTCCACCCGACAAATCGTGGCAAGGGCTCGGCCATCATCACCGCCCTGGACCATGTGGAGGGAGACGCCGTGATCATCCAGGATGCCGACCTGGAATACGACCCGGCCGAGATCCCGGCCCTGCTGGAGGCTCTTGCCCGGGGCAATGTCCAGGTGGTCTACGGCTCGCGCTTTCTGGGCTCCATCCGCGGCATGTGGTGGAGCCACTGGCTGGCCAACCGCATTCTCACCCTCACCACCAATCTTCTTTACGGCAGTCGTCTCACCGATGAGGCAACCGGCTACAAACTGTTCCGGCGGGATGTTCTGGAAGGCCTGGGACTCACCTGCCGTCGTTTCGAGTTCTGCCCTGAAGTCACCGCCAAGGTGCTCAAGAAGGGGCATACCATTCTTGAAGTCCCCCTGCATGCCTACATGGCCCGGCATCTGGACAAGAAAATATCATGGACCGATGGCTTTGCCGCCTTCTGGGTTCTGGTCCGGGAGAGGTTCCGCGCCTGAAAATGCCTGTTTGACATGGCATCAGACCGACCCGTAGAATGCCGCGACTTTGCGCCCGGAGGAGCTGATGAGCAGCAAGCCATTCCAGCCTTACGTCTCGCCGACTGCCAACCTGCCTGAGATGACCATCAAGGCGGTTCTTCTGGGCGTCGGCATGGCCATCATCCTGGGCTCGGCCAATGCCTACGTGGGCATGAAGGCCGGGCTCACCGTGGCCGCCACCTTCCCCGCCGCCGTGGTGGCCATGGCTCTCATGCGCATGCTGGGCGGCAGCATCCTGGAGGAGAACCTGGCCCGGACCACCGCCTCGGTGGGCGAAGCCCTGGTGGCCGGCGCCATCTTCACCCTGCCGGCTTTCATCATCACCGGTGCCTGGACCGAATTGCACTACTGGCCCAGCACGATGATCATGATGATCGGCGGCATCCTGGGGGTTCTGTTCGTCATCATTCTGCGGCGCACCCTGGTGGTTGAATCGGACCTCATGTTTCCCGAGTCGGTGGCCACGGCCGAGATCGTCAAAGCCGGCCAGGGCGGCCAGTCGGGCGCCTCCTACCTGTTCGGCGGACTGGGCCTGGCTGCGGTCTGGGAGGTGCTGAAGAACCCCAACGGCCTGGTGGCTCTCAAGGACTTCGCCCAGGGCTTCATCCCGTTCAAGCCGTCGGCCATCGAAATGCTGGGCAGCAAGGTGACTTACGGGGGCGGCATGCTGGTGCAGACGCCGGCCGCTTCTCCCATCCTCTTCGGCGTGGGGTACATCATCGGCACCCGCATCTCGGCCATCCTGTTCGCCGGCGCCCTCATGGGCTGGCTATTCCTGGTGCCACTGGGTCTCTTCTTCAATCCGAACCTGGAGGCGAGCCTCCCGGCCGGCAGCACCATGCTGGACATGGCCATGGAGGTCTGGACCAAGCAGGTCCGCCCCCTGGCCGTGGGCACCATGATCGTGGCCGCCTTCTACACTCTCTGGAACCTGCGCAGCTCTCTCACCGCAGGCATCACCAAGGCCTTCCGCCAGTTCGACAGCCATGCCGTTGCAAGCAGCGACCGCACGCAGGTCGATCTCAGCTTCAAGAAGATCTTCGTCGCCATCGGCCTCCTGTCCATCCCCATGTTCTTCCTGTATCAATATTTTTCCCACTCCCTGGCGGGTGCCCTCCTGCTGACAGCGGTCATGATCGTCCTCGGCTTTCTCTTTGCCGCCGTGGCCGGCTACCTGGTGGGATTGATCGGCAG
>JAPUKF010000309.1 GCA_027295805.1 Acidobacteriota bacterium
ACGTCGTCAGGGAGGCTGACTCCTTCGCCCTCAGCCTTCTTGTTGAGGATGGCGACCTTGGTCTCCAGATCGGGCGGTTGGATGTCGGCGATAAGCCCCCACTCGAAACGCGAGCGCAGGCGCTCTTCCAGGGCCGGGATATTCCGTGGCGGGCAGTCCGAGGTCAGAACAATCTGTTTCTGCAATTCATACAACTGGTTGAATGTGTGAAAAAACTCCTCCTGGGTCCGTTCCTTCTTCTGGAGGAACTGGATGTCATCCACCAGCAGAACGTCGACGCCCCGATACTTGTCCTTGAACTCGAAGGTGCGATCTCGCCTGATGGCGGTGATCAGTTCATTCATGAAGTTCTCGGTGGTCACGTAACAGAGGCTCAGATCCGGGTTGGATGTGGTGAGAATATTGCCGATGGCATGCATGAGATGGGTTTTGCCCAGGCCGACGCCGCCGTAGATGTACAGCGGGTTGTAGGAGTGACTGGGGTTCTCCGCCACGGCCTGGGCCGCGGCGTGGGCAAATTGATTGCAGGAGGACACGACGAACGAATCGAAGCTGTAGCGGGGGTTGAGGACCACCGACGGCATGCTGCCCCGGCGTGTCTCCTCCGTCGCCGTCGCGGCGGTGGCTGTCTGTTGCCGGCGGGCCGGCGCTGTCTTCTTCCCTCGGCCGTTGCCGCTGGGGCCGGCGACAACCGTTCCCCCGTCGGCCGTGGCCGACGAGCGGAGCCGGGCCACGAACTTCACCGACCGGACCCGTGGCTGCATTTTTTCGATGACCTCGTGAAGGAGATCACCATAGGTATTGTTGATCCACTCCTGGAAAAGACGGTTGGGGACCTCGACGGTGAGACGCCCCTCATCCTCGCGCAGCAGGCGCGTGGGGGCGAACCAGGTCTGATAGGGGCGCTCATGGAGGGTCTTCTTCACTCGCTCCAGGACACGGTTCCAAATATCCATGTCGGCCGCCCTTTTTCCACAGGTTTTCAACAGCTGTGGAAAATGTAGAAATAAATAAGTTCTTATAAATTAACAGCTTGCATGGCAAGTACAACTTGGTCTGGTGCGCTTGACCTCCAGCATCGAGACACACTCATCCCGTTTCGGGTGCTCACAGCACTCGCATTTGCATGATGATTGACTGTGGTGTGGTCGAAACGATCAGGCTGCCCCGCCCTCGACTGCGGCACAACGGGCGCATCGTAACACGCGATTTTTTGGCTGTCCAGAACTTTTCCGAAGACCTGTTTAATCCTGTTGGTCAACCTGTTGATAGGACAGGAGCTTGCCGGGAAATATTTATTTTTGGAGCTGGCAAAGCAATTCACAACCCTGTGCAAGCAATTTCCAGCACGTGCAGCGGTGTGCTATTTGACCAGTGCGTGAACTGCCGGGGCTCGTCTCCGGGTCAGTGAAAACCACCAAACTGTTGAAAGGACAGATGCTTGACAGGATTCCCGGGGCCCGGTAAAGTGTTCTTTTTCCCGCACGGACAGGCAAGCCATGAAAAGAACGTTTCAGCCGAATAATCGGAAACGCAGGCGAACCCATGGGTTCCTGGTGCGCATGCGCACTCCGGGTGGTCGCAATGTCATTGCCCGGCGGCGCCGCAGAGGCCGCAAGCGCCTCGCCGCATAGTCCACCGTCTGCTCTGGGGCGCATGCCATGACCGCCGCTGCGGTCCAGTCACATGACCGATTTCAACCTGACGATCGCCTGCGCTGTCGCAGCGAGTTTGAACGGGTGTATGCCGTGGCCCGCAAGGCATGGGGGCGTGGCTGCACGGTTTTTGTGGCGGAAGCGAGTTGCAACCGCCAGCGTCTGGGACTGGCCGTGGGCCGCCGCGTCGGAAACGCAGTGCTGCGCAACCGAATCAAACGCCGCATCCGTGAGGTGTTCCGGCTGCACAGAAAAGACTGGCCGGGTTGCTACGATATCGTCGTCCATGGACGGGCCGAGGTGGCCGTCATGCCGTTCCAGGAACTGACAGAGGTTCTGACCCAGGCCGTGCGCACCGCCGTGGCGCGCAAGCCACGGCCGCACCGGGGGCCGCGGGAACGTGGCGGCAAGGAGAGATCACGATGACCACGATCCCCCAGCGCCTGGCCCTCGGTCTCCTCTCCGGCTACAAGACCGTCATCTCTCCCTGGTTGCCTCCATCCTGCCGCTTCCAGCCCACCTGTTCCATGTACGGCGCGGAGGCCATCCAGCGGTATGGCGTCGGCCGTGGCGCATGGATGACCGGGCGCAGGATTCTCCGTTGTCATCCCTTTTCCCGGGGCGGATTCGACCCGGTCCCCTGAAGGCTCCCACAGTGCCGAAGACTGAAATGAGCATGGAACGTCGCCTGCTGCTGGCCATGGTGCTGGCCGTGGGCGTGCTGGTGATCTGGCAGTTGATTTTCCCGCCGGTGCGCCCTGTGCCCCAGCCTGATGGCGGCGGGCCGTCCGCCGGGATGGACAAGCAGGAGGGTGAGAGTCTCCTGCCCGCGACCGAGGGGAGCGGTCAGGGCATGCCGGAGAGTACGGCCCTGACGCCGCCGGGCGCCGACGGGGAGGCCGTGGGCAGCGGCGTCTTCCCCGGGCAGGCCGAGGCGGCCGCCGGCGAGGAGGTCGTGCGGATCATCACCCTCGAGACCGATGATGTGCTGGTCATGATCAGCAATCGCGGCGGCCGGGCGCAAAGCTGGAAGCTGAAAACCTACAAGGACGACAGTGGGCGCAATCTGGAGTTGATTTCCGATGCGGCGCGGGCCGCCGATATCCTGCCCCTGGATCTGCTCCTGGATGACGCCGAGCTCCAGCAGGCCGCCAATGGGGCCCTGTACAAGATGGAGCGGCAGAGCACCGGCTCGGGAGAGGATGGGGTTGTTCTGACCTGGTCCGATGGCCGGGGTCGCGCCGTGCGCAAGGAGATCAAGGTCGGGCCCGGCTTCTCGGCTTCCATCCAGGTGGAGGTCCGCCGGGATGGTGTCCCGTTGCCCGTGGCCGTGACCTGGGGAGCCGGCTTCGGGGAGGAGGTGGAAAAAGGCGGCAGCGCGGGGACATTCCATTATCGAGGCCGGGCACTGTTGTCCGAAAAGCCCAGGCCGCGGCGTTTGACGGCCGGCAGTCTGGAGGCGGGCGAGATCCTGGCCGCTGGAGAACGCGCCTGGGGCGGCCTGGAGGATACGTATTTCACGGCCGTCTTTCTCCCGGTCACGACCACCGATTTCAGGGTGCTCGGCCTGGAACTGCCGGCCGTCGGCAGCCAGGATCCTCAGCAAGCTCTTCAGGTTGCCGCGGGGATGTCCGGCGACGGCCTGGAGCTCTACGTCGGCCCCAAGGACTACCGCATCCTTGCGGCCATGGAGCGGGGCCTGCAGGAGGCGGTCCATTTTCAGAGCGGCATCTGGGTCATCGGGCCGCTGGTCACGCTCCTCAGCCAGGGCTTGTTCTACGCCCTGATCTATCTGTACGCCCACGTGGTGGCCAACTGGGGCTGGTCCATCGTCCTGCTCACCGCCGGTATCAAGTTGGTCTTCTGGCCCATCACCCAGAAAGCCATGCTCTCCATGAAGCGGATGCAGGAGAAGACCAAGCGGGTTCAGCCGAAGATCGCGGCGCTGAAGGAGAAGTACCGCAAGAAGAGCAAGAAAAAAGATGTTGATTCCCGCGGCAAGCTGAACCAGGAGACCATGGCCCTCTATCAGAAGGAGGGGATCAATCCCATGGGAAATCTGGGCGGCTGCCTGCCTCTGCTCCTGCAGATGCCGATCCTGTACGGCTTCTACAACCTGCTGCAGGTGGCCATCGAGCTGCGCCAGGCGCCCTGGATCATGTGGGTGACCGACCTGTCCCAGGCCGATCCGTACTACATCCTGCCGATTGTCATGGGCGGGTCGATGGTCTTTCAGCAGGTCCTCACCGGTGCCGCCATCGCCGATCCGGCCCAGCGCAAGATGATGTACATGACGCCGGTCCTGTTCACCCTCTTTTTCCTCAACCTGCCGGCGGGCCTGGTCCTGTACTGGCTGGTCAACAACCTGCTCGGCATCGTGCAGCAGTGGTTCATCAACCGGCGCTATGAACTGGAGAGAGTGGCCGCGGCAGCGTCGGCCCGGCGCAAGCCGGCGGCTTCCAAGTCCTGAGTGATCGGCTCATCGCGGCTGGAAGGCGCAGACACCATCGTCGCCATCGCGACGCCGCCTGGACAGGGAGCTCTGGGGACGGTCCGGATCTCGGGCCCGGCAGCCCGGCGGCTGGCCCGCGAATTGTTCCGGCCGTGGCGGAAGGTCCCGGTTTTTCCTCCGGACCGTGTCGCCGTCTCGGGGACGGCCCTGGCACCCGCTTCCCCCGGCGACCCCGCGCCTGCCACTGCTGAGAGACCCTCATCTGTCGACCGGATGGAACCCCTGGACCACGGTGTGCTGGTCTTCTTCCCCGCCGCCGACAGTCCCACCGGCGAGGATCTGGTGGAGATCACTCTGCACGGCAGCCCGGTGGTCCTGGCTCTCTTCGCAGCGGCCGCCCAGGCCTGTGGCGCCCGCCAGGCCCGCCCCGGTGAATTCAGTTATCGCGCCTTTCTGAACGGCCGCCTGGACGCGGTGCAGGCCGAAGCCATCGATGACCTGGTGCGGGCGCGCACCGCGCACCAGGCGCGAGTGGCCCATGGCCAGCAGACGGGAGCCCTGGCGCGCGCCGTCGAGCCGGCCCGCCAGGCGCTTGTGGACTGGCTGGCCCGCCTGGAGGGCAGCATTGAATTTGGGGCCACCGAGGATGAAGACTTTCTGCGGCGCAAAGATCTGGTGTCCGGGCTCGCGGCTCTTGCTGCCTCCCTGGACGGTCTCCTCGCCCAGGCCGGTCGTGGCCTGCTCCTGAATCGCGGTGTACGCGTGGTGCTGGCGGGAGAGGTCAACGCCGGCAAGTCGACCCTCTTCAATGCCTGGCTGGAACGGGATCGGGCCATTGTCAGCGAAAGCCCCGGCACCACCCGGGACATCCTGGAGGCGGAGGTCGCCTGGGAAGGATTGCCGGTCATGCTGGTGGATACCGCCGGGGAGAGGACCGGGGTTTCGCCTGCCGCCGGCACCGGGATGGACCCGGTGGAACAGGAAGGGCAACGACGGGGGGCCGCGGCGCGGATCGATGCCGACCTGGTGATCTGGCTGCTGGATAGCACGGTCTCCCCTGCTGTCCCGCTGCCTCCCCCCGTGGCTGGTGAAGCGGAACGCCTCCTGGTCATGAGCAAGGCCGATCTGGTTGTTCCCCGGGATGGCATGGTTGTCGCCGGCCTGGATCCTGGGAACCCGCTGGCGGTCTCGGTCCGCACCGGGGCCGGCCTGGATGACCTCAAGCGCGCGGCCCTGGCGCTTCTGGCGCCCGGCTGGGACCGCCGGGAGCGCCCACTGGTCACCCGCCTGCGTCAGCAAGGGTGCCTGCAGAGGGCGGTCACGGCTCTCACCGAGGCGAGGGAGCTGGCCGCCTCGGGTGCCGGTGAAGAGTTGATCGTGGTTCCCCTGGGAGACGTGTTGACGGCTCTGGCCGCCCTGACCGGGCGCGGCGATCTGGAGGAGGTGTACGATCGGGTTTTCTCCAGTTTCTGCATCGGTAAGTGAGAAAACCGTGAATCTCTACGATGTCATCGTGGTGGGTGGCGGCCACGCCGGCTGTGAAGCGGCGGCGGCGGCGGCAGGCATGGGCCGGCGGACGGTCCTGGTCACCACGGATGCCGGCGCTCTGGGCCGGATGTCGTGCAATCCGGCGGTGGGCGGCCTGGCCAAGGGCCATCTGGTTCGTGAAATCGATGCCTTGGGCGGCATCATGGGTCGTGTTGCCGACCGGGCCGGTATCCAGTTCCGGTTGCTCAATCGCAGCAGGGGTCCCGCCGTGCAGGCACCGCGGGCGCAGTCGGATCGGGCCGTCTACGAACGCACCATGACCTCACTGCTGGCGGGTCGCAAGGGCCTCACGGTGATCTCCGGCATGGTGGAGGACCTGCTGATGGACGCAGGGCGCGTGGCCGGGGTGGTTCTCGCAGGGGGTGGCGTGCTGCTTGCCTCCGCCGTGGTGCTGACCACCGGTACCTTTCTGCGGGGATGCATCCACGTGGGCGAGAAGCGCACGGCTGCCGGGCGCTACGGTGAGCCGCCGGCGGTGGCCCTGGCACGACGACTGCAGGCCATGGGCTTGCGCATGGACCGGCTCAAGACCGGCACGCCGCCGCGTCTGGACGGACGCACTATCGACTTTCGCAAGTTCAAGGTGCAGGAAGGCGACCGAGATCCGGTCTTCTTCCACGCCGGCACCACCGCCCCTCACCTCCCGCAAAGGCCCTGTCACCTGGCCTTCACCAATCCGGCGGTGCACGCCATCATTCGCGAAGGGCTGGATCGCTCTCCCCTCTTTTCCGGTGCCATCACCGCCGTGGGTCCTCGCTATTGCCCGTCCATCGAGGACAAGGTTGTGCGCTTTGCCCAGCGCGAGCGCCATCAGCTCTTCCTGGAGCCGGAAGGGATTGACACCGATCTGATCTATATCAACGGACTGTCCACCAGCCTGCCCGAAGAGATCCAGGATCGTTTCTTGCGCGCCATCCCGGGCCTGGAAGATGTGCGCATGATGCGGGCCGGCTATGCCATCGAATACGACTATGTTGATCCCACCGAACTGGATGGCAACCTGCAGACACGCCGCGCGCCGGGGCTCTTTCTGGCCGGCCAGATCAATGGCACCACCGGGTACGAAGAAGCGGCGGCCCTCGGTTTCGTCGCCGGGGTCAATGCCGCGCTGCTGGTGGCCGGGGAACCGCCGTTCGTGTTGCGCCGCCACCAGGCGTACATCGGTGTCCTGGTGGATGACCTGGTCACCCGGGGCACCCGTGAGCCGTACCGGATGTTCACGTCGCGGGCCGAGTATCGTCTGTTGCTGGGTGCCGATTCGGCCGAGATGCGACTGGCGCACCATGGCGCCCGACTGGGTCTGGTGAGCCGCGAGGCGGCCCGAGCTGTGCGCCGGAGACGAAACAATATCTCTTTTGTTATCAAGAGGTTAGATAAAGTATTGCCGGCCCCGGCCGCACCCAGTGAGAATCCGGTCGCGGCGTCATTCAGCGCGGCCCGCCGGCGCGGTCTCACCCTCTTGGCCCTCTTGCGGCGGCCTGAAATCGGTGCCGCGCAGGTGCTCCCCCACCTGCGCGCGGCGGGTGGGTCGATTCCCTTCCTGGATCGGCGGGATCTCCGCCTGCTTGAAGCCCGGGTCAAGTACGCGGGCTATGTGAGACGCCAGCTCCGCGAAGTCCGCCACCTGGCGCGCGATGAAAGAAGACGGATACCTCCCGGCTTCGATTACGAGATTGATGGTTTCGGAAACTCATCATCTGGCTATTTGTTCAATTGGGCACCGGATGGAGCCGATTCATTTATCGGACAGTTCGAGGGGGTGAATCTTGCTCCTGGCGCTAGTTTCGACTTTGAGTTTGCCAGATTATCCCCAGACGGCTCGGTTTCGCCGGGGGCAACTTATACATCCTCGCTAGAACTTCAGCTATTTGATGCACCTCGTTCCGGACCGATGATCGAGTCAAGTTTCGATTCTGTCAGTTGGACTGTCGATAATGTCGGACTTGTGTTTGTCACGAACCAAACTTTCGACGGTAATTTCGGCGGAATACAAGGTGCAGATGACCAGTGCAACGCAGCGGCAACAGCCGCGGGTCTTACAGGAAGCTACGTTGCATGGATTAGCGATAGCACAACCGACGCGATAGATCGGACCACGGACCAGGGATACATCACTTTGGCGGGCGATGTAGTGGCGACCAGTTTGGCCGACCTCATCGACGGGGCTATTGGCGTGCCAATTGACGTGGATGCGGAAGGCATACCGATTTCCGTTGGCCCCGGTGTTCACACTGGCGTATGGACGAATACTTCGCACGAAGGGATCAATTTTGAAGAGTTCGTTGGCGGAGGAAGAGACGCCTGCGGTGACTGGACAACTAACGCC
>JAPUKF010000031.1 GCA_027295805.1 Acidobacteriota bacterium
CCGTTTCAGTTCGAGCCCCTTGAGAATCTTGTCGGGCGTGATGGGGATTTCGTCCACGCGCACGCCGACGGCGTCGTAGACGGCGTTAGCTACGGCCGGCATGACCGGCAGAAGCGGCCCCTGGCCGACCTCTTTGGCGCCGAACGGACCCGCTGGATCGGGATCCTCCACCAGGTCGGTGATCACCTCGGGCATGTCATGGGTGGTGGGGCTCTTGTACTCCAGCATGGAAGGGAATTTGTGCACCAGGGCAGGGGAGAGGCGGGGCGGCAGGCGCCGGAAAGTCTGCTCCTCCATGAGGGCCTCACCCACCGCCATGTACACGTCGCCTTCGATCTGTCCGCGCACCAGCGTCGGATTGAGGGCACGGCCGATGTCGTGGGCCATCCAGACCCGGGGCACGTTGACGCAGCCGGTGTCGGGATCCACCTGGACTTCCACGACCGAGGCCGAATACGAGTAGGTCGGCGTGGGACCGACGCCCCCCCCTTTGTAACGGGCCGCCGAGCGCGGTGGGGTGTAGGAGCCCACGGTGCCCACGGTGCCGCTGGCCGCCTCGGCCAGGCAGACGGCCTCCTGGAACGAGACCGATTTGTCCGGGTCGGCGCTGTCCAGCACCGTGTTGTCGGCAAAGACCAGTCGTGAGCGCGGTACCTTGAGGTGGGCCGCCACTGCCGAGGACAGGATTTCCCGGGCCCGCTGCGCGGCCTGGATGGCGGCGTTGCCCATCATGAGGGTGACGCGGCTGGAATAGGAGCCCAGGTCCACCGGTGTCAGGTCTGTGTCGCCGGTCACGGCCCGGATATCAAAAGGCTGGATACCCAGCACCTCCGCCACGCAGGCCACCAGGACATCATCTGAGCCCTGGCCGATCTCGGCGGCGCCGCAGAATACGGTGACGCCGCCGCTGCGATCCAGCTTGAGCTGGACGCCTGTGTGGGGCATGCGGTTCCAGTAAATGGGCAGGCCGGCGCCGGAGAGATAGGACGAGCAGGCCAGTCCCAGGCCGTGGCCTTCAGGCAGACGGCGGAATTTCTTGCGCCAGCCGGAGCGCTTGACCACCCGGCGGATGCATTCGGCCAGGCCGATGGTGGAGATGGTCATGTAGTTGGCGGTGATGGTGCCGGGCTTCTCCACGATGCGCAGGCGCAGGTCCGCCGGGTCCCGATCCAGGGCTTCAGCGATCTTGTCCAGCTGGACTTCCTGGCCGAAACGGGGCTGAGGAGTCCCGTGGCCCCTCTTGGGGCCGCAGGGCGGCTTGTTGGTGAAGACCCGGCAGCCCTGGAAGCGGTAGCGGGGCACGCGGTAGGTCACGGTCTGCAAGGCGCCTGTATAGAACGTACTGGCGACGCCGTAGGAGCCGTAGGCGCCACCGTCGATGAAGGTGCGCAGGTGCATGCCGGTGATGTTGCCTTCCCGGTCCACGCCGGTGCGGAACGACATCTGGACGGGGTGGCGGCCGCGATGGCAGTAGAAGACCTCTTCGCGCGTGAGGCAGATTTTAACCGGCCGGTCGAGGATGCGGGCGGCCCCCGCCACGACGATTTCATGGTTGAACGGGTCGCTCTTGCCGCCGAAGGCGCCACCGTTGGGACAGGCGATGACGCGGATGTGGGCAGCGGGCGTCTCCAGCACCTTGGCCAGGGCGCGATGCACGTAATGAGGTGTCTGGGTGGAGGACCAGAGGGTGAGCTTGCCGTCGGGGTCCACCGCCGCCAGGGCGGCGTGCTGCTCGATGGCCAGGTGCGTACTGCCCTGGTAGAAGAAAGTGTCTTCAAAAACCCGGTAGGAGTCCTTGAGGGCCTGGTCCACGTCTCCGAAGTTGAGGGAGACCAGCTTGTGGATATTCCCGCTCTGGCTGTCCTCCTGGATGCGGGGCTCTGGCGTGGACAGGGCTTCCTCAGGGGTGGCGATGGTGCGCAGTTGCTCGTATTCCACATCGATGAGATCCACAGCCTCGGCGGCGGTGAATTCGTCCCGGGCCACCACGGCGGCCACCGGGTCGCCCACGAAGCGGACGACGTCGGTGCAGAGGGCGGTCTCGTCCTGGCTCACGGGCAGGATGCCGTAGGGGATGGGGAAGTCGCCGCCGGTGAGCACCAGGTGCACGCCCGGGTGAGCGAGGGCCTTCCCGACATCGATCTGCAGGATGCGGGCGTGGGGGAGAGGCGAGCGCAGGAGCTTGCAGTGAAGCATGCGCGGCAGCACCAGGTCATCGGCGAAGAGGGTCTGGCCGGTGACCTTGGCGCGCCCGTCCACGCGCCGCCGCGGTCGGCCGATGATCTTCAGGTCGTCTTGTTGTGGCGCGCCGTTCCCGTTGCTCATGCCTCGGTCTCCAGCGGCTCATCCTGGCCTCTGCCCGCCGCCGGCAGCCGTGTGCCGGTCATGGCGGCTTCCACCGCCTCGAAAATCTGGTGGTAGCCGGTGCAGCGGCAGAGGATGCCCGAGAGGGCTTCCCGCACCTGCTCCCGGCTGGGATCAGGAATGCGATCCAGCAACTCCCGGGCGGTCACCAGGATGCCGGGGGTGCAATAGCCGCATTGAGCGGCTCCCAGATCGGCAAATGTCTCCTGCAGGGGATGGAGGCGGCCGTCCTCCGCCAGCCCTTCCACGGTGAGGACCTCGCGCCCGTCGCACTCCAGGCCCAGCACCAGGCAGGAGAGAACCGGATTGCCGTCCAGGAGAACGGCGCAGGCGCCGCATTCACCCAGTTCGCAGCCGTGCTTGGTGCCGGTGAGTCGCAGGTCCTCCCGCAGGATTTCCAGCAGCGTCTTGTAAGGTGCGAAGGAGACTTCGGTCTCCTCGCCATTGACTGTCAAGGTCATGTGGGCGTTCTTCACCTCCGCCCTCCCTTTGAGTCGGCCGGACCTGCAGCGCCGTCGTTGCCTGGAGCGGTGAGGCCGCCCATGAGAAAGTCCATGAGATCCCTGGCCACCGTCTTGACCGAGGCGGGACCCTGGGGACGATACCAGCGAACCGTCCAGTTCAGGGCGCCCAGCATGGCCCGGGTGATGATGCGCGGGTCGCGCCGCGGCAGCCGTTCTTCGCTGATGACTTCGCCGACCAGACGCCGCAGGCCGCTTTCATATCGATCCCGTTTGCGGATGATGGTGACGCGCAGGTCGGCGGGAAGGGCATCCACCTCGAGGTGAGCCGCCGTTCCCTCGACGTCATCGAGAATGGTGTGCACGTGAGCGGTGAGAACCTCGCGCAGGCGCTCCAGGGCGGAGCCGCCGTTGCCTTGCGTGGAGGCCAGGGCCTGGAGCATGGTGTCCAGGGTTCGGTCCTGGCAGAAGTAGAGGATCTCATGCTTGCCGCGAAAATAATGATAGAGGTTGCCCGAGGAGATATCGGCGGCCGCCGCGATGTCTCGCATGCCGGCTTGCGCATAGCCACGCTGGCGAAAGATGCGCCCTGCGGCACGCAGGATCTCCAGCCGGCGAGCATCGCCGCGGCGGCGCAGGCGCTCCCGGCCAGGGGTCTCGATTGATAGTGAACTTGTGTTCGACATTTGAACCGCTGTTTAATATTCCACCATGTGGCGTGCGGCGTCAAGAAAAGCCGCTAGCCCCTTGCATAATCAGGATTTATCGGTCATATTGCGCCGTGCGGCGTCGAACCCCACGCGACGCCACCCCAAGCCCGTGGAGGATCTGCCGCATGACGTTCCTTGTGAAGACCCTGCCTGTCCTGGCCGCAGTGGCCTTGGCTCTCACCTTTGCCGTGGTCTTTTCCCGCAGTCTGCTTGAGTTGATGTTCGGGGCCATGCGCCGGACACGGGTGGGCCGCCAGGCCGACGCCGCCCCGGAGTAGGCATG
>JAPUKF010000310.1 GCA_027295805.1 Acidobacteriota bacterium
CAGGGCTGGGGCATCGACCCGGAGGCGACGTCCTGTGGCTGGCTTCTGGGTGAGCTGGCCGGGCCGTTGCCGGAAGGCCTCTGGACCTTCGAGCCGCCGGCTGCTCTCCTGGATGAGAAGCAGGGCCCCGCGCCGCTGCACTTCCGCATCCGGGAAGAAGAGCTGGCCGGAGCTCCCCGGGTCAAAGTTGCGCCATGACGTGACTCGGGGCGCCGGCGCTTCATCTCACCCATTCATGGTGCCCGACCATGAGACGCTCAGGCAGCGGGGAAATCGCCGATCCGGGTAAAAAATCGTAAAAGCTGGCCGATTCGCCTCGATGGGCTACAATGCAGACCTCCGGGCAGGCCTCCAGTCCGGAGGTTGAGAATTCATGGAATGTTCTGCGCGAGAGCCCTGAAAGCGCGATATCCTCAACTGAATCCGGGCTTGATGATGAGCTCATGGTGATACAGATCGTCCAGGGGAGCGAGCAGCTCCCCGGGAGTGAATTGGAATGACAACTTTGAATGATCCCCTTGTACAGGCGGCCGCCGAGTTTGCGCGGGCCGCGCACGCGGGTGTTGGCCAGAAGCGCAAATACACCGGTGAGCCGTACGCCGTCCACCTGGAGACCGTGGCCTGCATGGTCGCCGAGGTCACCGATGACCCCGAGGTGGTTGCCGTTGCCTGGTTGCACGATACCGTCGAGGATACGGAGATCCAGGTCGAGGAGATCAGTGAGAATTTCGGGACCCGGGTAGCGCGCCTGGTGGACGATCTCACCGATGTCAGCCGTCCCGAGGATGGTAACCGGAAAGGGCGCAAGAACAGGGACAAAACCCATCTCAGCCATGCCCTGCCTGCCGCCCAGACGGTCAAGCTGGCAGATCTCATCGATAATGCCCACAGTATCTCGGCCCACGACCCCTCATTTGCCCGCATCTACCTGGACAAGATGGAGGAGTTGCTGACGGTCCTCTCCAAAGGAGATGCCGGCCTCCAGGAGCGCGCCCGCGTCACCCTGGAGGAGTGCCGGCAAAAGGTCGCGGTGGAAGGCAAGGTTGCCGAGAAGGTTGAGCGCTAAGGATTTCGCACGCGGGCTGGTATCTTGAGCCCGCCACCAAAGACTTCATATTCTGGGCAGGGCCGCTCTCAGACGAGGGCGGCCTTTTTTATTGACATTGTCATGTGCTGAGACTAGGCTTTGTCCGAAAGTCTGGAGTTTTCGGGAGACCGGCAATATCTTAGCCTGTTGTGTTTCGATTATAAGGATTTTAGGAACTTGACATCGTCAAGTCATCATGCTCTCCCTCGCCAAGATAGTGGCGCCCACCCTGGCGTGCCCGTGGATGCCGCCGACCGCCTGCGGGCGGCCTGCGTTGAGGCTGCTCTCGAGATCCTGGACGATCCCCATGGTCCCGACGTGGATATCCGAGAAGTGGCCCGGCGCATCGGCAAGAGCCGGACCGCCCCTTACCTCTGCTTTGGGAAAGAGCGGGAAGGGGGTGGCCGAGCGGGACTGCTGGCGGCTGCCGCGGCGCGTGGCTTCGACATGCTGGCAGTCCGGCTGGAGCAGCAGGTGGAGGGCGGTTCATCATCCGTCCTCCACCAGGCGGCAAGTTCCTGGGTGGCATTCGCTCGCGATCATCCACGGCTCTACCGCCTGATGTTCGGCTCGGAGGTGGCCGGCAGAATGCATCTGGAAGGCCTGACAGCGGCGCGCTGGCGGGTGCAGACGATCCTGCAGGGGGACGTCAAGGCGGCACAGGCCACGGGCGCCATCGGCCCGGGCCGCAGCCTGGAGCAGGCCATGATGGTCTGGGCGATGCTGCACGGGGTGGCCACCCTGACTCTTGACGGACAACTCGACCTGGTGGATGGGCGGGATCGGGCCTCCGGTTTTGCGGACCGGGCGATTGCTCTCACTCTGACGGCTCTCAGGCCTCAGGCGGACGGCGAGGCGCCCCCTCCCTCCTGATACCGGCGCTTGCCTTCCCTCTCCCATGTTAGGCTGGCGGTACTCTGCAGGAGACACAGAATGAAGAGATTGCCGGTTTTCGTCGTCCTGGCCGTGATCGGGCTGCTGGGGATTGGCGGCATGCGGGCGCAGGGAACGCGCCTCCTCCGCCAGCCGACCGTCAGCGCTGAACATATCGCTTTCACCTATGCCAACGACATCTGGATCGTCGGGCACCAGGGGGGGGAGGCGCGTCGACTGACCAGTTTCCAGGGGCAGGAGATCGGCCCGCGTCTGTCGCCCGACGGCAGCCTCATCGCTTTCTCCGCCCAGTACGACGGCAACACCGATGTCTTCACCGTGCCGGTGGCAGGTGGAGAGCCACGTCGGTTGACCTGGCATCCCGGGCCGGATCTGGCCAGAGGCTGGTCGCCTGACGGCAGCCAGGTGGTCTTCAACTCGGGACGAGATAGCGTTCCATGGTTCGGTGGCGGTCCGGCCCGTCTGTGGACGGTCCCGGTGGAGGGGGGCTTTCCCCAGGCACTGCCCATGCCCCGGGGTGACCGCGGCCACTATTCCCCCGACGGCAAACACTTTGTCTACCAGCCCATTCAACTCTGGGACGCCGGCTGGCGTGGCTATCGTGGTGGGCAGATTCGCCCGATCTGGGTTCTCGACCTTAAAACCCTCGAGGTGGAGGAACTGCCCTGGGAGATGTCCCGGGATACCACCCCTGTCTGGCTGGGCTCATCCATCTATTTTCTTTCGGATCGCAAGGACCAGATGGCGAATATCTATTCTTATGACACCGGCAGCGGTCAGGTGACAGCGATCACATCTCACGACGATTTTGATGTCATGTGGCTGGAGGCCGGTGGCGGTGTGCTGGTCTACGAGCAGGCCGGGTACCTTCATCTGCACGACCCGGCCGACGGCAGCAGCCGCCGGCTTGACATCACCGCGCGGGGTGATTTCCCCTGGGCACGTCCCCATTGGGAAGAGGTGGGTGACACCCTCACCAACGCCAGCCTGTCGCCCACCGGCAAACGCGCCCTCTTCGAGGGTCGGGGAGAGATCTTCTCCATGCCCGCCGAAAAGGGCGACTGGCGCAATCTCACCCGCAGCGCGGGCGTGGCCGATCGCTGGCCCTCCTGGTCTCCCGATGGCGCCCGCATCGCCTGGTTCTCCGATGCCGGCGGTGAATACGAGCTCATGGTGGGTTCTCAGGACGGTCTTGAGAATCCCCGGGCCATCCCCATCAAGGAGCCGACGTTTTTCTTCACGCCTGCCTGGTCTCCGGATTCAAAGAAGATTGTGTTCACCGATACGGATCTGGGTGTCTGGTATGTGGATGTGGAGTCCGGCCGTCTGACTCTGGTCGACTACGACACCTGGACCGAGCCCCTGAGGACCCTGAATCCCGTCTGGTCGCCCGACTCCAAGTGGATTGCCTACGCCAAGCGTCTTGATACCCATCTCCATGCGATTTACATCCACGCCCTGGCGACCGGGAAGACCCACCAGGTGACCGACGGGCTGTCCGATGCCCTGTCGCCGGCGTGGGATGCCGCCGGCAAGTATCTTTATTTTCTGGCGGGCACCGACCTCGGTCTCAATGTGGGCTGGCTGGACATGAGTTCTTATGAGCATGCGGTCCACCGTGCCGTCTACGCCCTGGTTCTGAACAGCAAGGATCCCTCGCCCCTGCCGCCCGAGAGCGATGAGGAAGAACCTGACGATGATGAGGAGAAGGACAGCGACGACACCGAGACGTCGGAAGACGAGAGTGTCGAGGTCGTGGTGGACCTGGAAGGGATGGAGAGACGCATCGTCTCGCTTGATATTCCCGTGGGTGAATATGTTCGTCTCAGGGCCGGTGAAGAAGGGATCCTGTTCTATGGTGAGAATAATCCCGGGAACCCGGGGTTCAAGCTGCACCGCTACAGCCTTGAGGATAGGGAGTCCGTCGAGTTCCTGCCGGCGTACAGCTCTTTTTCGTTGTCGGCCGACGGCAAGAAGATGCTGTACCACTCAGAGGCGGGCTGGCATCTGGTCGACACCGGCGAGCCACCCGAGCCCGAGGATGGCAAGCTGGACACGGACAGCCTGCGCATGAAGGTTGACCCGGCCAGGGAATGGCGTCAGATGTTTCGCGACGGCTGGCGGTTCCAGCGCGACTTCCTGTACGTGGAGAACCTGCATGGCGCCGACTGGGACGAAGTATGGAAGATGTACGAGCCGTGGGTTCAACACGTGCGCCACCGCTCGGACCTGACCTATCTGCTGGACATCATGGCCGGCGAGGTGGGAGTGGGTCACTCATTCACCGGTGGCGGCGACATCCCTGATGTGGAACAGGTTGGTGTCGGCCTGCTGGGCGCCGACCTGGAGATTCACAAGGGCCGTTACCGTATCACGCGCATTTACACGGGCGAGAACTGGAATCCGGATATTGAAGCGCCCCTGAGCGGTCCCGGCATGGATGCTCACGAGGGCGATTACATCCTCTCCATCAATGGCCGGGAACTTACGGCTGACGACAACCCGTACGGCCATCTGGAAGCGACGGCGGGCCGGCAGACGGTGCTGCGCCTCAGCGCCAGGCCCGGAGGTGACAAGGCGCGCACGCTCACGGTGGTTCCGGTGGAAAGTGAGTGGCGCTTGCGGCGGCAGGCGTGGATCGAAGACAACCGTCGCAAGGTGGACGAGATGTCCGGCGGGCGCCTGGGCTACGTCTACCTCTCCGATACCGGTCAGGGGGGCTATACCCTCTTCAACCGCTACTACTTCGCCCAGCAGGA
>JAPUKF010000311.1 GCA_027295805.1 Acidobacteriota bacterium
CAGTTCCATGACCATGGGTGAGCCGTCAGGGCCCGGAGCGACATCAACGCGGGCATAGAGCAACCGATCCAGGATAGGCGTGGCATGCTCGGGCGACTCGATGATGGCATCGAGGGTCGCCATGACCTTGCGGGCGAGGTCCGCTTCCTCCTTTGCAACAGGCACGGCTTCGCTGGAGACGGCTTCATCCTGCCCGGACAGGCGAGGTGTCTTGCGGATGGCGTGGGTCAGTTGACCCTGGATCCATATCAGGGCGCGTTCGCCATATTCCTCTACCGAGGGGAGATAAGCCTGCACCAGAGTGTCCCGTTCGGCCACCAGGCTGCGCAGATGTTCTTCGCCTGCTGCGCCCAGATCAGGCGTGACCAGGACGGTGCGGAAAGATGCCGCTGAAACGGCCGGTTTGACGACCACATCCTGCCAGCCATGCTCGTGCCGGATCTCCGCCAGTGTGGTGCGCGAATTCCGCGGCACCAGAACTGTCGGCGTCACCGGAATGCCATGGCTCTCAAGATCCAGCAGGTACTGCTTGTGAATATTCCAGCGCAGAACCGGCAGGGGATTGAGCAGCGTTGTGACGGCGGCTGTTGCCTCCGCCCAGGTCATGAATGTGCCGGCGTGCTGGGGGTAGTTCCAGCACGAACGCAAGACGGTCAGGCGGGCAGCCGCCCAATCCACCTCCGGGTCATCCCACGCCATGACATGCGACGACAGACCGGCGGCGGTCAAAGCGGCAGCAAGGGGTGCGGCATCCAGGTCCGGCTCGGGCAGATGACGACAACTGACCAGGGCGACATCCAGGCTCATGGTCCCTCTTCAACCACCCAGCAAGCCGGTGATATGGCCGTCCTTGTAGTCCATGCGCGTGGCCTGGGGCACCTTGGGCAGACCGGGCATCCGCATGATGGAACCGAGAAGAGGAACCACCATGCCGGCACCGGCCGAGACGATGACACTGCGTACGACGACGTTGAAATTCCGTGGCCGCCCTGCCCGCGTCGGGTCATCGGACAGGGATGTGGGCGCCTTGGCCATGGACACGGGGAGTTGCGCGTAGCCCAGGTCTGCCAGTTGCCGGATCTCGTTCTCGGCTTGCTTGGTGTACGTCACGCCCTTGGCGCCGTACATCTTGGTCGCGATCTTCTCGATCTTGTCCTTGATGGGTTCGTCCCAGTCGTACAGGGGCTGGAACGGGTCGTGGACTTTCTCGGCATGCTCCACCACGATGCGGGCCAGGTCGATCCCACCTTCGCCGCCGCGTGCAAAAATGTCGGAGACGGCAAACGGCACCTTCAACCTGGAACACGCCTCCCGGACCACGGCGATCTCCTCGGCGGTATCGGTGGCGAATCGATTGAGAGCGACCACCGGTACTTCCGTGAAGATATGGATGTTCTCCACATGCTTCTCGAGATTGTCCAGGCCTCGCCGGACCGCCTCCGGGTCGGGCTCGGCGATCTTGTCCCGGGGGACACCTCCATGGCGCTTCAGGGCTCTGACGGTGGCCACGAGAACCACCGCGGCGGTGTCCAGGTCCGCGCCGACACATTTGATGTCGAAGAACTTCTCGGCGCCCAGGGCGAAGCCGAAGCCGGCTTCGGTGATGGTCCAGTCGGCATGGGCCATGGCCATTCTGGTGGCGATCACAGAGTTGCAGCCGTGGGCGATATTGGCGAAAGGTCCTCCATGGATGAAGGCAGGCACTCCTTCACAGGTCTGGACCAGGTTGGGCATGAGAGCCTCGCGCAGCAGCACCATCATGGCGCCGACGGCTTGCAGATCGGCGGCAGTGACCGGTTTTCCGTCATGAGTGAGGGCCACCAGGATGTTGGACAGGCGCTTGCGCATGTCCTCGGCATCGGTGGCCAGGCAGAGGATCGCCATGACCTCGGAAGCGGGTGTGATGTCGAATCCGGTTTCCCGGGGCACGCCCTGCAGCCGGCCGCCCAGCCCAATGACCACATGGCGCAGCGCTCTGTCGTTGAGATCGACGACCCGTCTCCAGAGAACCCGGCGGGAATCGATGTCCAGGGGGTTCCCATGATAGATGGAGTTGTCGATCATGGCGGCCAGGAGGTTGTTGGCTGCCGAGATGGCGTGAAAGTCGCCGGTGAAATGCATATTGATGTCTGCGGTGGGCACAACGATGGATTTGCCACCACCGGTGGCGCCTCCTTTTTTGCCAAAGGTCGGTCCCAGAGACGGTTCGCGCAGGGCGAGGCAGACGTTCTCACCGATCTTGGCGAGTCCCTGGGAGAGGCCGATGGATGTCGTGGTCTTGCCTTCACCGGCACTGGTGGGGGTGATGGCAGACACCAGGACCAGTCGGCCGGGTGAACGTCCCGAGGCCTCCCGGGCTTCAAGACGGACCTTGGCCTTGTCGTCACCGAACAGGACAAGATGCTTCCGATCGATACCCAGATCGTCGGCGACCTCTGTGATGGGGCGTGGCACAGCGCTCATTGATGTTCTCCCTGGGCGCTCCATCGCCCACGAGAGGCATGTTAGCCGTTTCTCGTGGTAGTCTGCATCCGGTTGACCGCATGCAGATGTGGAAAGGAGCTTCCAGAATGTCGTTCTTGCTTTCCTCTCACCGCCTCATTCCATTGATGCCGGCCTGGCTGCTCCTGGGATTTTTATGGACGCCTGGACCGCCGGCGCTGGCGGCTAGTGGCCAGACCCCGGATGATGAGCGGATTGCGGCTGCAACGCAGAGCATCCTCACGGAGATCACCGAGGAACGTCACCAGATCCACCAGCACCCGGAACTGGGCAACCGCGAGACCCGGACGGCAGCCCTGGTGGCGGAGCACCTCAGAAAACTGGGTCTGGAAGTGAAGACAGGCATCGCCTACACCGGCGTGGTGGGCATCCTGAAGGGAGGCCGACCCGGGCCGGTCATTGCGGTGCGCGCCGACATGGACGGCCTGCCGGTCACGGAGGACACCGGCTATGCCTTCGCCTCGACAGATCGCACCAGCTACCTGGGCAAGGAGGTCGGCGTCATGCATGCCTGTGGCCATGACATCCATACCGCGGTTCAGCTTGGCGTGGCCTCGGTCCTGGCGTCCTTCCGGGAAGATCTGCCGGGAACGATCCAGTTCATCTTTCAGCCTGCCGAGGAGGGGCCGCCTCCCGGGGAGAAGGGAGGCGCTGAACTGATGCTGGAGGAGGGCCTCTTCCGGGACTTGCGCCCTGAAGTCGTGTTCGGGTTGCACACCTTCGCCGAGATGGAAGTGGGCAAGGTGGGTTACACCGTCGGGCCGGCATTTGCCGCCGTGGATCATTTCCGTGCCCGCATCATCGGTCGCCAGTCTCACGGCGCCCAACCTCAGCAATCGGTGGATCCGGTGGTCATGGCCGCGCAGACGGTCATGGGCCTGCAGACCATCCGCTCCCGCAATCTGCACCCCCTGGAACCCAGCGTGGTCACTGTCGGCATCGTCCGGGGAGGCGAGCGCTTCAATATCATCCCGGCCGAAGTTCTTCTGGAGGGCACCGTACGAACCTACGACCCCGAGGTCCGGGACACCGTGGAAAGGCGGATGCACGAGATCCTGGGGGGCATCACGCAAGCCGGCGGCGGTTCCTACGAGATGGACTACCAGCGAGGTTCGCCGGCAACCATCAACGACGTCGCTCTCGCCCGCTGGGCTGTACCTGTCATGACGCGGGTCGTAGGGGCGGGCAACATCACCGAGCTGCCGCCCACCATGGGAGGCGAGGATTTCGCACTCTTCGCCAACGAAGTCCCCGGCTTCTACTACCGGCTGGGAATGGTGCAACCGGGGACGGTTTCCGGCGGCCATCACACCCCGACCTTCAAGGCCGACGACGCCAGCCTGGAAGTGGGTATCCGGGTCATGAGCACGATCCTGGTCGATTACCTGGCCAGCGGCGGATTGCGGTAGCCGGACGAAAGTCGGGGGCAGCGTGGCTTCACCGAGGATTCCCGGGGCATCGCTGCTGCTGACAGGTTGTGTGCTGTTGTTCATGGCGCCGGCCCTGTGGCCGGGCAAGACGCTCATGACCCAGGATCCCGGGCGCTGGGAGCCCTGGCGGTCCACCGTCACGGCCGACAGCTCTCTGCCCTCGTACAACGCGGATCATGCGCGCTTCGTTCTTCCCCGGGCGGTCCTCTTGCGACAAGCGCTGGCGGCCGGGGAATTGCCGCTGTGGGATCCCACCTCCTTCATGGGGAACCCGTTTCTGGCCCTCTGGCAAACCCAGGTGCTCTATCCGCCCAACCTGCTTCTGCTGCTGGTGGATGGGCGGGCATCCCTGGCCTGGGCCGTGGTCCTGCACCTCCTGATAGCCGGCCTGGGCATGCTGTATCTGGGGAAGGGAATCGGCTTGAGCCGCCCGGCTTCTCTGCTGGGAGCTCTTGTCTTCACGTTCGGTGGTCATATGGCGTTGCGCATGGGACACCCATCGTTCATCGCCACGCTGGCCTGGCTACCATGGTGCGTGCTGGCCGTGGAGCGGTTCCTGCAGCTGCGCCGCGTCCGCTGGCTGGCGGGTCTCGCTCTGTTCTGGGCACTGCTCATCCTGGCCGGCCAGGCCACCCTGGTGGTCTACAGCGGCTACCTGCTGGCTGCCTGGATCCTGGTGCGCACTCTCCGGCCATTCCGCGGCCGGGCGCTCCTGGTCCTGGCGACATCCCTGCTGGCGGGGACGCTCCTGGCTTCTCCCCAGATCCTCGCCAGCCTCGAACTGGCCCAGCGCTCGGGGCGCGCGGAGCGCTCGCTGGACAGACTGGAACGGTCCCAGCTACCGGCGCGGCAACTCACCCAGATTCTCGCACCCGAATTGTTCGGAACGGTGCGCAACGGCACCAGTGACGAGTCGGCCCTGCTTCCCGCTGACGACAGAAGCCGCCTCTCGTTTGCCGCCTCGGTGGCGGGCTATGGCGGGAGCTGGATACCTGTGCTGGCTCTTCTGGGTCTCGCCGGTGGCGCCTGGTCGAGGCGGCGCACCTTGCTGGCGGCTGTGGCCATGGCGGCGTTGTTGCTGGCCACCGGCAGCCCGCTCTTCGATCTGGCCCATGGCCTGCTCCCCGGATTCCGTTTCTCGGTGGGCAATCGTGCCTTGCCTATCTTGCTCTTCGTGATGGCTGTTCTCGCGGCGCGCGGCGCCCACCTGCTGGCATGTGGAGAAGTGACCCGGCGCCGGAAGATCCTGGTGGGCTGGACCTGGATGGGCTTGATGATCGCCGGCTGGGCATGGCTGCGTTTTCTCTGGCTTCCCGGGCGAGTCCTGGCCGGGCTCCACGGTGACCTGCCGGCCACCGCCGCCGCCGCCCTGGATCGAGCTCTTGTTCTGGGAGGACTCTGCGGGGGGGGCCTGATTCTGGTGAGTGCCCTGCTGCCGCTGGCGGGGCGGCCGCGCACGGGCACCTGGAGGACGAAGGCCTATGCGTGGTGGTGTCTTGCTCTGCTGCTCCTGGCCGGTGAACTGCTGCTGTTCGCCGCGCCCTATCGTGTGGTGCGCCCGCGCGGGCAGGTCTTTCCGCCTGCGGCCGCCGGCAGGTGGCTGGAGGAGCACGCGCCCGGTTCCCGCGTCGTTCTCTACGAAAAGAATCTGGCCGGGCCTCCCCAGGAGGGTCTCATGCGCGCCAACTTGCCGGCCTTGCTCGGGCTACGGCAGGTGGGCGGGTTCGGTCCCCTGCATCCCAGGGACCTGAACAGGTTCCTGTCTGCCGTGGGCTGGACCCGCATGACCGCATGGGGAGTGCGCGCCGTCACCGACGCGAAGACGTTTGCCTCGCCTCTCTTCCCGCTGCTGGGAGTTCGTTATGTCCTCAGCCTGCCCGGAGCGGAGCTTCCCGGCCTGAGCCGCGTCTTCTCCGGCAGCGTGGAGATCTGGGAGTATCCCGCGCCGCAACCGCCGGCCTTTCTGGTCACGGAGATCGTCTCGGCCACAGATCCTGATGAGGCGCTCAAGCTTCTGCGTGCAGGGGATTTCGATGTGCGCACCACCGCCACGGTGGAAGGTGAGCACTCACTTCCCGGTGCCGGTGCCGCTGGGGCTTTGCCCGGCGAGGCGCGGGTTCTGGAGCGCGGGTTCAATCGCATCGTCCTGGACGTGAAGAGCCAAGGCCCGGCCTGGCTGGTGCTGAGCGAATCATGGGCGCCGGGCTGGACCGTCGCCATCGATGGCGGTCCCCGGGCCGCATCGGTGCGCACCGATGCTGTTCTGCAGGGAGCCCGGGTTCCCGCCGGGGAGCATCAGGTGGTCTTCAGCTATCGGCCGGCGTTCGTCTGGCAGGGCTCCGCGGCCGCTCTTCTCGGCCTGGCGCTCCTGTGCGGGATGGTGCTGCCTGCCCCGCTGCGACGCTGGAGCCTGCAGTTCCAGCCCGACGGCATACCGCCGCATGATCAGGCCGGCGGCCGCATCTGATGCGGTTGGAGTGCCGCCCGACCTGCCTGAGCCACGGGCAGGAGGCTGGCCGAGGTCGTACTCTCACCCCATGCGCTGGCCCTCGTGGTTTCGCTTGCTGGTCATGGCCGCCGTGGCGGCAGCATCTTCCGCGCGCTCGGTGCCTGCGCAGGCCCTGCGTTCCGGGCTGACGGAACAGGTTTCCGTGGCGCGTGTGCGCTGGCCCATCCGCTGGCGGGAGTCTCGCCCCGGAGGGTGTGCCGGGATGCAGGTGGGGGACATCCAGGTCAGCGAAGACGGCGAACCAAAGCGGGTGACGGCTGTCGAGATGGAACGCCAGGCCACGGCGCATCTCCTGCTGGTGGATGTCAGCGGCAGCATGCTGCGCTGGCTGCCGCGGGTGCGCCAGGCAGCGGAGAATTATCTGGAGGGGTTGCCGAGCGGTGATCAGGTGGCGCTGGCGACGTTCGGCGAAGACCTGTTTCTGGCCCGCACTCTGGCGGCGGGCCTGAGCCCTCTGGATGCCCGGGCCCTGGTCCCCGAGCCCGACGAGTTGCGCTACACGGCCCTCTGGGATGCGGTGGATGGCGCTGTTCGTTACCTGGATGGCCTCGCGCAACGCAAGGTGCTGATTCTGCTGACCGATGGCTGCGACTCCATAAGTCGTCCCGAGAACGGTCTGCAGGCCGTGGTTGAAAGGGCGGCGAGGGTTCCCGGCCTGACCATTCTGCCTCTGATGGCTGGCTTCGGGGCCACCTGCGGCAGGGGGCCCTATGAGGGCCGGGGACTGCGCCCGGCTTCGCGCTCCGGTCCGGAACGGCTGGCGAGGCGAACCGGCGGCACGGTTTACGACCTGCGCAGCATGGCGCAGGTGTCGTCCTCCTTTGCGCGCATCCGCCGTCGCCTGGATCGGGAGGGCGTGGTGGTCTATGCCTGGACGGAAAGAGACCTGGACCGGGGCAACAAGAACGACGACCGCTGGGTGCGAGTGCGGGTCACCTCGCGGCGGCGGGGATGCGAGGTGGAGTCGGCGGGAGCCAGGCAGCGGTTGGTTGCCGAGGCTCAGGCCGTGCCTGCAGATTCCGTGAAGATCGTGGCCCGTGAAGCCGACAGCATCACCATGAAGGTCCTGGACCTGGTGCGCGAACGAGGTGCCCTTTACGGAGCGCCGGACCGTTTCATCGTGTCCCTGGATCGGGAACCGCTGTGGGCTGTGCGGCGCGTGCGGATCCTGGTGCCGGATCTGCGCGAGATTCAGAAACCTTCCCCCTCGTTTCCAGAACGTGTCGCCCGGGGGATGGATCTGGCCTTTCAGCGCAGCGGGAAGAAGATGTCCCTGGAGAGCGTCTTCATACATGGCGCTGCTTTTCTGGAGGATCGCGAGGGCCTGGCGGCGGCGCTCCTGGAACAGCCCGGTTATGGCCCGTGGGCAAGGCAGAGGGTCGCGGAAGAGCGGCTCAGGAGCCTGGTGGGCAGCAGCGGGGAACGCGACGGCGATCAACAGCTTCAGGGTCGGCCTCCCGAGCATTTGCAATCCCTCCTGGAGGCACCTGTGGGCGCCGCTGCGGCCGCTCCCTTTCTCGCCGCCTGGCTGGCCGACGTGCAGGCGCTGGATGTGGGACGCGAACTGGATCGCCGGTGGTGCCGGGCGATGCTGAGCGAGGCAACGGCTGACGCTCGGCGTCGGCGGCGTGATGAGACGGATGCCGCCTGGGCCCATCTGCGTCGCGTTCTGGGGCCGCCGACGGCAGTGCGTGTTCGCACTCTGCTCGTCCCCACCTATGATCCCGTGCGGCGGGTCATCGGGTTTGTGCGTATTCACCTGCCGTCACCGCGCAGGGGTCGACCGCCTGCCGGGATGCTTCCCATGAAACCGCTCGGCGTCGAGTTGAGCACGCAACTCGCCGGTCTGGGCGGCGTGGGGGAGTATCGGGATCTTCAGGAAGTGCAGACCGTGACCTACCGCCGGCCCGACAGGCATGAGAGAACGATCTTCGGCTCATGGATCGCCCCGGCGGTCGCGTCGCGCGAGGAGTCGTGGGTCGTGGAGATGGGCACGCGCTGGCAGCGGGCCGGATCGGTCGGCGGCGCGGATGCTGTCGAGATCCAGTTGCGGGCCTTCATGGATCTGGCGGGCGGGCTGGCTTGCGTCGCGGTGGCCGGGAGTCCAGCCGCCGGTGAAGAAGATGAGGTCCCATGGCTCGGGGACAGGTTGCGCCAGGCGCGTCTGTCCTGCCCGGCGGAGCTTTTCAGGCGCTCAGAATTTCTGCAGCGGCCGTGATGAATTGATCGACATGCCGGGCCTCGATGCCGTGGTGGGTGACGGCTCGGATCAGCCTGCCGCCCCGCGGGTCAACCTGAAGGCCATGATCATCGGCAAGCTTTCGGCCGAAGCCTGCGGCGTCCAGAGGGACCTGGGGAGACAACTGGAAGAGAACGATGTTGGTGCGCACACGTTTAGGGTCGAGAATAATGCCGTTAAGCGTCGCCAGTCCCGTTGCCAGGCGGGCCGCATGGGTGTGATCTTCGGCAAGCCGGTCCACCATCTCATCAAGAGCAACCAGTCCGGCGGCTGCCAGGATTCCGGCCTGGCGCATGCCGCCGCCCAGCAGTTTGCGCTGGCGCCGGGCCTCGTGGATGAAGTCCCTGCTGCCGCAGAGGACCGAGCCCACCGGCGCGCAGAGACCCTTGCTGAGACAGAATGTCACGGAGTCGACATGCTCGGTGAGAGAGGCCGGGTCACATTCCAGGGCAACGGCGGTGTTGAACAGGCGGGCTCCGTCCAGGTGAACCCGCAGATGGTGACGCCTGGCGAGAGCACCCATCTCCGCGAAGTAGGAGGCGGGCAGGGGAACACCGCCCCTGGATCCATAGCTGTTTTCAAGGAGCAGCAGGCGGCTGCGGGCCAGGTGGGGGTTGTCGGCGCGCACGGCGGCTTCCACCGCGTCCGCATCCAGGCGGCCATCCTGATCGGTGGGGAGTGGGTGGGGGAAGATGCCTCCCAGCGTGGCCATGCCGCCGGCCTCCCAGAGAAGAGAATGAGAGTCGAGACCGGCGATGGCCTCATCGCCGCGGCCGGCGTGTGAGAGGATGGCGACGAGATTGCCCATGCTGCCGCTGGGCACGAAGAGGCCCGCCTCTTTTCCCAGGCGCCGGGCTGCTTCTTCCTGCAGGCGGTTGACCGTGGGGTCTTCGCCGTAGACATCGTCACCCACTTCCGCGCGTGCCATGGCTGTGCGCATGGCGTCGGTGGGCAGGGTGACGGTGTCGGAGCGAAAGTCCCGGGTGATGTCGTATGTCATACGGTCCACCAGAGGCGCAGGGCGAAGATGATGACCAGCAGGGTCACCACCCCTCGAATCCAGCGCTGGCCCTTGAGAATGGTGAGATGGACACCGAGCTGTCCCCCCAGAAAGGTCCCGGCCCCCAGGCTGAGCCCCGCCGGCCAGTATACCGTGCCTCGCCAGGCGAACAGCGCCAGGGCGAGCGAGGTGAACGCCAGGGCGGTGAGGACCTTCACGGCGTTGCCCCGAACCAGGTCAAGGCCGGCCA
>JAPUKF010000312.1 GCA_027295805.1 Acidobacteriota bacterium
GCAGGGAGCGGAAACTGGTCACTTCGCCCAGAAGCACGGCATCCACGCCCTCACGTCCGGCCGTGGTGCGCCGCTGGCTGCGCACCTGCAACTGACGCAGGAGTTCCTCGGTGATCCGCTGCTCCAGTTCAGGCCGATCCGTGCGGTTGATGAACTCGGGGACGCCGATACTCTGGATATCATCGGGTAGAAATCCACCGTGGCCCACCAGGCTGTAGCCACAGCCCGTAAAAGCCAGGGAAAGGATCGCCACAACCCGTGTGAGACAGACAGCCACCTGCTGATGCTAGGCGGCCGGGCCGGTCGGGATCAAGGTGTCCCGCCGACCTCGGCCCACCGATCCTGCAGGACCTGCTCCACCCTGCGCACCAGCGCATCCGCCTCCACAGGTTTGGAGATGTAAGCATCTGCCCCCAGCTCCAGTCCTCGCTGGCGATCTTCCTCGGCACCCTCTGTGGTGATGATGATGATGGGCATGTTGCGAGTCCTTGCGTTGGCGCGTAACAGCGCCACAAGTTTGAGGCCATCCATGATGGGCATGTTGATATCCGTGAGCACGAAATCGATCTCATCATAGGCCATGCGACGCAACGCGTCGGCCCCATCCACGGCTTCGACGATGCGACAATCGGGGAACCGACGCAGTGAAAAACTGATGAGCTGGCGCATGGTCGGCGAATCTTCCACGACGAGAAATGTCATGGGTCTCATGGGCGGCTCCTTGCCGTCTCATCGGCATCAGCGCCAGGCGGGGATGCGGTCGGCCCGGCATCATCGGCCACCATCTGGACCGGCAGGAGCAACTCATGCCAGGCCAAGGGGTTGCCGTTTGCCCGGCCCAGGAAGCGGCGGCGAAGGAGAGCCGACATCAGGGCTGTCCCCGCCGTCTCCGCCAGGAGGGTGAACAGTTCGTGATCCCTGGAAGTCAGGGATTTTTTCTGGGTAAACAGGCTGTGCACCTGGATGACACCCAACAAGGCCCCCTCGGCCTTGAGAGGGACACAGGCGACAGGATTCCTGAAGTCGCCTTCCTGGCGCTCACCATCGAAGAATGGGATTCCTGTCTTGGCCACCACTCCCATGATGCCCTCGCCCAGCGGAATGCTGCGGGGACTGGGTCCCTGGCCGTGCTCGTTGGCGACCTGACTCAGGGTCTCCCCGTCGCGGTTGAGCACGAAAATGGCAAACTGCCGCGCTCCGACCAGGTTGAGGAGAATCTCCGTCATGGAGGTGAGCACCGCTTCCCATTCCAGGGCTCTGTGAAGATTGAAACCAGCCACATAAAGGTTGGTCAACAGATCTTCCTGAGCACCCTCCGGCCGGCTCGTCGCAGCGGTCTCCAGGCGCAGGGACAGATCTCGGTTCTTCATCTCCAGCAGCTTGACCCGCTCCTCCAGGGGGTTCTGCTGCTTTGCGTCCGCAGTCACCGGCCGCCGGGGATCTTCACGGAGTTGCAAGTTCTCCCTGGTGAGTTCGCCGTGCACGCGTCTGAGAGTGGCCAGCGCTGCTTCGAATCGGGACTCGTGTCCGCCCTTCCCATTCGTTCTTTTCTTCCTCATGCGTTTCCCCCGCCTTGCTGGAACGGCACAGCCCTCGCTTCCCTCACGGGCGAAGGTCTGCACCCGACCGTCATGCTCTTCATGAGCGCAGCCATGGACTCCAGTGGCACCACACAGTCAATGATGCCGGCCATGATGGCATTTCTCGGCATGCCGAAGACGATGGCTGTACGTTCAGATTCTGCAACCGCCAGGCCTCCGGCCGCGGCGAGGGCCGCCATGCCCCGGGTGCCATCACTCCCCATGCCGGTGAGGATGATTCCAGCCGCCGCCGCGCCGGCCACACGCGCCGCCGATTCCAGCAGGTGATCAGCGCTGGGCACATGCAGATCGCCCTCTTGCATCTCCTCCACGCTCACCCTGAAACAACTTCCCATCATCCCCTCCACCCGCATATGCCGTCCGCCGGGAGCCAGCATGACCTGTCCGGGACGCAGCAGATCGTCAGCCCCGGCCTCCCGCACCGGCAGGGCACAGATCCCATCCAGACGGCGAGCGAACGATCCCGTGAACTCTGCGGGCATATGCTGCACCAGAGCCACCGCCGCCGGAAAATCAGCCGGCAGTCCGGCCAGTATGTGCTGCAGCGCCTGGGGGCCGCCGGTGGAAGCCACCATGGTAATCAGCCGGATCTCGCCGCCGACCACGGGCAGCCCTCGCGGAGACAGGGACTCCAGCGCCGGGGCACCATGCGAAACCAGACGTTCCACACGCGGGCGTTCCTCGCCAATCTGGCGGATCTTGGCGATGAGATCATCGCCAATGGACGGAAGGTCCGGACTGACACGCCCCGGCTTGAGAACAAAATCAAGAGCACCCAGTTCCAGGGCCTCGAAGAGGCTGTAATTGGACTCCCTGGAGGTAACCACCAATACGGGAAGTGGCTGCTCGACCATGACCCAGCGCAGGAGACTCAGGCCGTCCATGCCGGGCATCTCCAGGTCCAGAGTCAGGACATGGGGCTCATGCTGCCGGATCATCCGGATGGCCTCCAATCCATCCCGGGCCGTCCCTACGACCTGCAGATCGCGGTGGCCGGCCAGCAACTGCGAAAGGGTCTCCCGGTTGTAGGCGGAATCATCGATGATGAGAACCCGTATCATCGCTGCTCACGGCGATAAGCCACATCGTGGTTCATGTTGGCAAACTCAAACCGATCCGAAAGATCAAGAAGCGATTCCGAATGCCCCAGCAGCAGGTAGCCGCCGTCGCTGAGACGCTCATGAAAGAGATTGATGACCTGACGCCGCGCCTCCTGATGAAAATAGATGAGAACATTGCGGCAAAAAATTGCGTCGAATTTGACCAGAGGCAGATCACCCGCCGGCCCCATGAGGTTGCAGCGCCCGAACTGCACCATGCGGCGCACACCTGGTACCACCTGTAACCGTCCCGGCTCGGTTTCATGGAAGTACCGTTTCTGATAGCCGTCAGGCATGGAGCGGAAGGAGAAACGCCCATAGACCCCGCGCCTCGCCTTCTCGAGAGCTTTGCGAGACTGATCCGATCCAAAGATCTCAACGGCGCCCTCCAGCGATGGATCGGTTTCCAGCACCGCCATGGCCAGGGAATATGTTTCTTCCCCTGTGGCGCAACCGGCACTCCACACGCGTACCCTGGCACCTGGTCGGGCCTCACGCCGCTCCTGGAGAATTTCCCTGGCGAAGGTCCAGATCTGAGACGGCTCGCGAAAAAAATATGTCTCGTTATTTGCCAGCGTTTCGAAGAGAGCATCGATCTCCGCTTCACTCTGTTCGTCATACAGCAAGCGATAGTAGTAATCCTGCAGGTTGTCCAGGCCCAGTTCGGCCATGCGCCTGGCCAGGCGCGCCCGTGCCATGTCACGGAATGAGTCACGGAAGAGGAACCCGAACCGTCGATTGAGCAATTCAAGGATCTGCCGCAAGATATCGTCGGGTAAATGGCGGGCTTCCATGGCGTCCGCAGCTGCCGGGATCACGTTGCCCCCCCCGGTTCAGCGTCAAGGGCGGAAGAGGCCTCCCGGTGGGCGCTTTCCCGCAGGACCGCTGCCAGCCCTTCCCGGACAGCGGGATCCTCGGCCGATGCCCACGCCGCCCGCAGGTCATCGGAGAACACGGATTGGCCATCCATGAGCAGGGCTGCTGCCGTCTCGGCGACGTCCTTCTCCGCAAGGGCGGACACCAGGTAGGAGAGGGCCGACTCCGGTTCGGCGTGATACAGAGCCCGTAGCAACGCTTGCCGGGCCACTGCATCCCTCTCCCGATCCATTGCCCGGGCCAGCGGGATGAACGCGCCGGCATGCCCGGATTCCCCCAGGCTTGTGGCCGCGGCGCAGCGCACGCTCCAGTCCTGGTCCTCCAAGCCCGCCGCCATCATCTCGATGGGCACCGTCTCACCGCCGGCGCCCAGCGCGCGCAGAACAGCGCGCCGGATTTCCGGGTCCGGATCCCCGGCCAGCTCCCGGAGGAGTTGACTGCTCTCCGGCCAGAGCCGTCCAAGGGCGCAGATGGCGCTGACGCGCACAGGCGGTGTTTCACGCCGCGCAGCCTCCTCCAGGGCAGCCTGCACTTCCACGGCAGCATGATCCGCCAGCGCCTGCGCAGCCTGACAGCGGACCCAGATGCTGCGATCCTGCAGAGCCGCCAGGAGAACCCCGCGGGCACGATCGTCCCGCAGGCGGCCAACCGCAGCGACCGCCTCCTCGCGCACCCTGGCATCCTCATCTGCGAGGGCCACGGTCAGGCGCCAGAGCCGTTGCGGGTCGGCGCTCTCACCGAGAAGTGAAACGGCTGTCCGACGCACCGAAGCAGCCGGATCATGAAGAGCCAGATCCAGCGTCTCCGCGGTGCCCTCGCTGCCCAGATCCGCAATAACGGCCAATGCCGCACAGCGCATCTCTGCGCTGGAGGATGCGGTGAGTCCCTCAACCCGGCCAGATACCTCCTCCCGCATGTCGCCGGAAAGGGTTGCCAGGCTGAGAAGTCCTTTGACCGCCTCCTGGGAAACCAGCAGCGATATGTCGCCGAGGGCACACACTAGTGCTTCCAGATCATCTCGCTGCGGATCGGCCGCCATGGCCGCCGCTGCCGCCTGCCTCACGATGTCTTCTTCATGCTCCAGGTGCCGGCGCAGAAACGAATCAACCGCCGGGTCGCGACGCAAGCCGATGATTTCGACAAGTCTATGGATGGCATCGGCGGGCAGGACCGCCTCGGCTGCCACATTCAGGATTGACCGTGCGTGTTCTCGTGCCAGGTCACGCAGTGCCTCCACCGCCAGATCGGCAATGAGCGGCTCAGCCAGACTCTCCACCATGCAGGGAATTGCGGCTTGATCGTGACACCATCCCAGAGCGCGCAACGCGTATCGTTTGCGATCACCGTCACTGCGTCCGATCAGGTCTTTCAGTCCCTGAAACAGGTCAGCACTTCTGACCCGCTCTATCTCCTCGACGATCCGGTTCACCAGAACCTCGCGGGCACCCCCGATACGAGCCCGCTCCACCATTTCGTTGAGAGCAATCAGGGCCGTCCGATCGGGGCACGGCGTTCCCTTCACCAGCGCGTTCACCAGAGGGCGAATGGCTGCTTCATCTCCGATGCGGCCCATGGCTCTCAGAACCGCCTTCCGGTAATACGGTTCAGCAACGAGGGGAATAAGGCGGGATACGGCGGCGGCATGTCCCACCTCCCCCAGGGCGTCGATGGCGTAGAACGTCTGCCAGCGCTCACCGCTGTCCAGCACCGAGAGGAGGGTCGGCACGCAGGATGGATCTTTCAGGGCACCCAGGCAACCTATCGCCGCAGCAGCCACCGACGGATCGGCGTGACGTGCCAGGGGGATCACGGCTTCCACCGTTTCACGGCTGGGAATCTTTCCCATGATGACCAGGACCTGAATGGTGAGATCCCTCCGGCGCACTGGATCCAGAGCGCGCATCAGCCCGGGAAGCGCTTCTTCCCGGTAGCGCATGAGGACGTCGGCGGCTGAACTCCGTACCGTGGCATCCTCGGTATCAGCCAGTGCAACCAGCAGGCCGGACAAGGTTTCAGCCGGATCGCGCCCAGCCAGACCGGCGATGGCGGCGCGGCGCACTCTCAGGTTGGAGTGCCCCAGCAGCGCAGTCAGTTCCCCCACACTTTCCTGGCCATCCAGGAAAGGGTTCTGTGCCATGTCCGCGCTCATGAGATCATGTGCGTAAACCCGTCTGCATCCCTGCCGCTGAACAGTGGCGTGCAACGGCTTCCTTCACCGTCTGGTGATAAACCTCACCATGGCCCGGAAGATGGCTGAAGCGCTCGCTCACGAGCCCTTCACCTTCGCGGATCTCCTGGGCGAAGGCCTGCAAGAATCTTCCCGCGGCCAGTTCCCGATCGGCCGTATCCGGGTTGTACAGGATAATGTCACCCACGACGATACGGGCCAGCCGCGTGAGTTCAGCCCATTCATCACCACCCGCATCGAGCGCAGACGAGGGCAGGGCCGCACTTTCCCGGCAGAATTGCACCAGCTCCCGGCGCATTTCATCCTGCTCTCCATTGCCATCCAGAAATCCGTCGGCGCCGTAGAGGTCGTCAGGGTGGCGCATGAAACGGTCCCGGCGATAGAGGGAACCCACCAGCAGGACCCGCGTCTCTTGCAGTTGTGGATGGCGTTTGATCTCCGAGCACAAGGTCACCCCCAGGACATGGGGCAGGAAAACGTTGAGAACCACCAGGCGCGGCCGCCAGCCGGCCAGGAAGCGGCGCACCTGCAGGCCGTCGCTGATAGCTTGTACTTCGTACCCCTCAGCCTGCAGGCTCGAGGTGAACAGATTCCGCAAGCCCGGATCCTGTTCCGCCACCAGAGCCCGGGGCTTGCCGGCGTCATCTGTCGCCCCGTGAGCTTCTGCTTCCTCCAGCGCATCGCCGGCCTGGGTCGCATCCCCGGCCTGAGTCGCGTCCGGGGCCTGCTGTGTCGTGGTTTCCAGCGCCTCCACGCCCCTGGAATCCGTCTCCGGGGACAGGGGCGATGGGACACAGGGTGCGGCCGCCATCTCAGGGATGCCGGCCCTATCCCCGTCGCCCTGCTGCAAAGCCGCCGGGATATCAACCCGCATCACCGCTTCGCATGTTCGACAGCGAATGCGAACACCCCGGCTTCCGAACCTGCCTGCGTCATACCGATAACGCCGACCGCATGTGGGGCAACCGATGAGAACCGTGCCGACCATAACTCCTCCTCAGACGTTGAGAACAGCTTCGCGATCCAGAAGAATGAGAATCGATTCCTGGCGCGTGTCACAAACCCCGGCGATCCCCCGCGCTGCTGCGTCAACCAGAGTCGAAGGCGGCGGTGCGATGCTGTCTACCGGCAATTTCTCCACCTTCAGCACCTCATCCACGAGCAACCCCACCGGTTCTTCGCCGTGTCGCAGAACGATGATGCGGGAAGCAGGCCCGATCTCCGCTGCTTCCAGTCCCAGGCGAATGCGACCATCCACCACTGTGATGATGCGCCCGCGCACTGAAACGATGCCGTGAATAAGGTCCGACGCCTGGGGAATGGGCGTCATGGGACGATATTTGAGGATCTCGATGATCTCCTGAATATCAAGGGCATACCGTTCACCGGCCAGGCGGAAAGCAAGGACCTGGAGGACAGGGATCGTGGCGCGTCTCGTTACGTTGTCCGGATCCCTGCCTTGAGATGGCGGCAAATCGCTGATATTCATGGTTTCCCGGCTCATGGGGAAGCCTCTGTTTCAAGGGCTGTGCTGCCGGACAGCGAGGTCGGCGCGGCCGCAAGGGACGGCAGATCCAGGACCAGGGCAGCACGGCCACCACCCATTTCCGTGGCACCTGAGATGCCCGGAAGGCCATCCAGCAAAGAGCCCACAGGCTTGATCACCACCTCATGCTGGCCAAGGAGTTCGTCCACGCCCATGGCCAACCGTCCCGCCCCTACTCGCGCGACCACAACGAACCCGGGCTCGTCATGGTTCACCATGGGCATGTGCAGAAGCTCCCGCAGATCCGCATATGGCAGGGTTTCGCCGCGCAGACGCAGGACAGGGCGCTGGGCCACCGTCTCCACACGCTCCTGCAGGTAGCGCAATGTTTCCGAGATGCCGGACACGGGAATGGCAAAATCCAACCCCCCCGAGCGCACGACCATGCACGGCATGATGGCCAGGGTGATGGGCAGGCTGATCTCGACGGTGGTGCCGGCGCCTGGCTCGCTGAACAGATGCACTTCACCACCAAGGTTCTGCAGCTCACTCTTCACGACATCCAGACCGACTCCACGCCCGGATACATCCCCCACCTCCTTCACCGAACTGAATCCCGGCTGGAAGACCAGTTGCCGGGCGACTTCCAGGTCGCATTCGGCATTCTCCTCCAGCATTCCCCTGGCCACGGCCGTTTGACGCACAGCCTCCAGATCCAGGCCGCGCCCGTCATCACTCAGGCTCAAGACGACTTCATTGCCCCGCTGGACCGCCTTCAGAAGCAGGCGCCCGGTAGGTGCTTTCCCCGCCTGCTTGCGCTCAAGGGGCGATTCAATTCCGTGATGAATCGCGTTTCGCACCAGGTGGATCAAGGGACTCTGCAGATGATCGATCATCATCTTGTCCAGCTCGGTGCCGGACCCCTCCGTTTCCAGCAGGATGTCCTTACCCGAGGTACGTGCCATCTTTCGCACCAGGCGCGCGAGCCTGCCCACGATCCGCGACACCGGCACCATGCGGGCGCCGATGACCGAGCGCTGCAGATCTTGAAGCTTCTTATCCAGTTCACCGGAGGCACGGTGCAATTCATGACCCAGAGAGCGGGTTTCCTCGCCTTCCATGAGTTCACGGGAAACACCATCCATGCGATGACGGAACAGGAGAAGTTCGCCCACAACATCCATGATCCTATCCAGGCGCTCCAGGGGAACGCGGACACTGGCCCGGTCCAGGGGTTCGGCAAAGACGTCGTCCTCCGGCCCACTTCCGGCGAGAGACTCTTCATCGCTGACCGATGTCACTTCATCCTGCGGATCATGGATGGCAATCGCCTCAAGACTTGCATCTTCCGGGAGGAACTCCTTGATGTCACCTGCATCGAATCCACATGCGTAAAGGAGGCGAAAGGAAAGCCTCGCCTCGGCGTCACCGGCCTCATAACAGGGCAAGGTGCTGATGACTTCCCCGCATTCATTGAGCTCGCTTGCCAGGCGCCGCAGATCTTCATCGAAGGATTTCAGGGGCAGAGTGACACTCACGAGCCAGAGCTCATGTCCGGCGCGAATGCTCGCATGCAGGCGATGTTCTTCGTAGCGTGTCAGGGAACGCAGAATGTCCTCAGGCAGAGAGGTCCTTCTGCCATCGGGTGGAGCTTTCTTTTCCTCTCCCACCGCCAGCCTGTTGATCAGGTCTAGTGGCGCCGCCTGGGCCTCGTCTCCGGATGCCACCATGGACTCCATGCGTTCATGGGATTCAAACAGGACGTCCAGAGCCGACTCGTCCAGGGGGTGCCTACCCATGCGCAAGCCATCAAGGAAATCTTCCAGGATATGGGCCAGTTGGCCCAGGTGCTCGTGGCCAAAGAGGCCGGACAGCCCCTTGAGGGAGTGAACGTGGCGAAAAGCAGCATTGATGCCCTGGGGACGTACCCTCCCCTGGCGCCTCTCTTTTTCCAGGCCCTGCAATTCACGACCAAGTTCCTCCAGCAGGTCTTCCGCCTCGCTGACGAACTCGCCGCCATCCGCCTTGGTGTCCCCAGGACCGGTCACATCATCCCTCCACGGTCACCAGCGAGCGCAAGACAGTTTCCAGTTCCTCGGGCTGGAACGGCTTGGTCAGGTAGGCGGCGGCACCGGCCGCCAGCCCCCTGTCGCGATCCTCCTGGGCCATCTGGGTGGAAATGATGATGACGGGGATCGCGCTGTAAACAGGGTGGGTCTTGAGATAGCGCAACAGTTCGAAGCCGTTGATATCCGGCATGTTGATGTCGGCAATGATGGCGTCGAACACCTGCCCCGGCAGAACCCTGAGGGCTTCAAAACCTGTGCTTGACTCTGTGACCTCCGCGCCGAAGGCTTTCTCAACAGTGCCGCCAATGAAGGCCCGGGTGGAGCGTGAGTCATCCACAACCAGGATTTTCATGCTTCCTCCTCACGGGCGCACAACGGCCCGATGGCGCACACAGGCGCGTGGCGCAATATAGGTTCCGGAAAGGCGCCCTTCAAACCGCCCTCAGGCGGGCTTCAGGAGCGCAGGGAGCGGAGGCCGGCCAGAGCCATGCGGGCCGCTCCGGCAAGGGCAATCAGGGGACGAAGCTCAGGCAACGGGCCGCCCTGGGGACCTGAATCAGCATAAATGACGGCGATAATGCCGTCGGGTCCCAGCAAGGGGAAGGCAATGGCGTCCCCTTGCGGCGGATCTCCCAGACCGGCCGGGAGTGCCTTCGCCGGCGGGCAGGTCGCCCGTTGCAGGCGCGCCGACCAGAAGGCGCGCGCCGGCAGGTTGTCTCTGTCCAGCGGGATGTTCTCCTCATCTTCGCTGACATCCATGCCGAATCGCCCGAGAACCTTGAGGTGGTCTCCGTCCACCTCCATGAGCATGCCGCGGGCGGCCAGATCGGCCGCCACGCGCATCACCAGCAGCAAGATGGCGACCCTATCACGGGCATAGCAGAGCTCTTCCAGGGCACCCAGCAGCACGCCCTCCGCCTGCAGCGGCGCCTGACTCCTTTCCGGCGAGGTGGAGTTGCCATTCTCTCCCGGCGGAAGCGGGACACGCCCTGCAGGCTCACAGGCCGTATCCTCCCCGGCCACCTGCCTGGCAAATGCGCTGAGGGCATTGTCCAGGTGCTCGGGCTCGATGCGACGCAGATCGGGCTTACGGACCACCCGGGTGGCTCCCAGACTGCGGGCGGCTTGCTCCAGCCAGGAGGCGTCGCTGTTCATGACCGCGATGATGGGCCGGGACCCTGCCGGTCGCAAGCGACGCAGAAGATCCAGGCCGCCCAGATGGCCATTGCCCTCACCAGGCTGAATGAGATCCACGACCAGGGACGGTCTGCGCCCCTCATCTTCCAGACGCCGGAACGTAGCCTCCGCCGCAGGCAGGTCGTCGCAACAGATCACTGCGTGGCCGCGCTTCTCCAACCCTCCGGCCAGGGCACGTCGATAAAGTCCCTCGTCATCAACAATGACAACCGGGGCCTGGGCTGGAGAAAGTATGGGTTCCACCGCGCGCTCCGCACCATTCAGACCGGTGCAAAGCCATAATCTAGGTCCGCGACGGCGCGCTTTCAACATCCCGGCGCACGGCATCAAGCACGCCGTTGATAAAAGGAGCCGACTCGGGAGCCCCATACTTGCGGACCACTTCGATGGCTTCATCGATGACCACTGCCGCTGGCGTCTGGTCATGGAAAAGAAGCTCGTAAATGGCCATGCGCAGAACATTCCGATCCACCACAGCCATGCGCTCGAGGCGCCAGTGCTCCGTGGCGCCGGCAATGCGCTGGTCGATGGCCTGCAGATTCTCCAGGGTCCCGAACGCGAGAGTCTCGGCGAACTCTCTGGCCGCACGGGCATGACGCTGGGCTGACCAGAAACGGCGAACAACTTCGGCAGCCGGATCCCGCGTCATCTCGACCTGAAAGAGCAGCTGCAGCGCCAACTCCCGGCCCTGGCGCCTGAGCCCCATCAGCTGCGACTCGCCGTGGAGAAGCCTTCGCCGTCTGAGATCGCGCTGCTCAGACGGGCCATCTCGATGGCTGCCAGTGCGGCATCCCAGCCACGATTGCCGATCTTGCCGCCGCAGCGCTCAAGCGCTTGCTCCTGGTTTTCGGCGGTCACGACGCCATAGGTCACCGGGCAGCCACCGCGGCGGGCGCAATCGCCAAGGCCCCGAGCGGCCTCCGCAGCCACATATTCATAGTGCGAAGTGGCGCCGCGAATGAGAACTCCGAGAGCAATCACCGCATCCACGCCGCCCTTTGCCTGCAAGCCGGCAACAGCGGCGGGCAACTCGAAGCAACCCGGCACCCGGGCCACCATCAGGTCGCTTTCCCGGGCTCCATGCCTCTGCAGGCAGTCCAGGGCTGCGCCCAGAAGCCGCCGGCCGAAGACCTCGTTGAAGCGCGGCAGAACAAGGGCAAACCGCAGTCCCGCGGCGTTCAGCGAACCCTCCAGCGTCTTGACTCCCATGACATCCTCCCTGGCGGCAGGCTCTGCACACCGCCACAGTCCATTCACCCCGTCAGGCGAACCAGCCACTGGCGCCAGTAGGGCGCCAGAACCGCCTTGGCAACGGCATCCGCTACCAGCCCGGCGAGGACCAGGAGCAGCCAGGGACCCCGCCCATGCCTGGGGACCCGCATGCTGCCACTGATGCGACGCAGGAGCGGCTCAGCCAGCACCACCCCCAGCACCACATACGCCGCCACGCGCACCAGGGACCACGGGTGCCAGGCCATGATCCCGGCCAGGAAATCCCCGTCCGCAGCCTGGATCACCCTGGCAACATAATAGGCCATGTAGTTGAGAAGCACAGTCCCGAAGTAGATGGAGGCCAGGCTGGCGGTGACCAGAGACAGGGCCGTGAAGAGAGCCAGGTGCAGAAGATGCTCCACCAGAAACTCCGCCGGGCGGGATTCTCGACCCTCGCCGGTGCGCAGCCCGTGGAGCATCTCATCGGCGTAGATCTCCCCGCGGAGAACGGTTCCCGCAGCCTGTTCCGGTGCCCAGAGAGA
>JAPUKF010000313.1 GCA_027295805.1 Acidobacteriota bacterium
GTCGAGCCGCAATTCACGATCCTCGATCGTGGCCCCGGGCAGCCGGAGTTCCAGCTATTCGTGGGGTTGAACATGCAGTTCAAGTAGAGCCTGGGCGCGCCATGCTCTGCAAGCGAACGCGTCGCGGTATTGATGGCATCAGCGCAGTCACCACCTTGAGGACGATAGGACCTCTAGCTGGACTCTTGAGAGGAAACTGATGGCAAGCAAGGCAACCTGGTGCCTGTTGTTTCTGATGATGTCCGTTGCGGCCGGCGGAACGGCCCAATCTGCAGCCAAGACGGACGGCTGGGCGTTCGCCATCGAACTTTACATGCTGGCCAGTTCTATTGACGGCGACGCATCCCTCGGCCGCGTGACCGGAGTGGATATCGCAGTCGATTTTGGCGACATCCTGGACACTCTCGATGTCGGGGCCATGATTCACTTCGAGGCGATCAATCACAACAAATGGGGAATCGTCCTCGACTACGGATTCATGGATCTCGGCGACACGGTCTCGGTGGCCCGGAACGGTGTGCTGGAAGCGGATGTGAGGCAAGGCGTGCTGGAAGCGTTCGTTCTGCGCCGCTTCAGCAAGGGGCCGAATACCCTCGATGTCTATGGTGGCATCCGCTGGTGGGACAACGACCTGGGCGCCACCGTGGATTCGACGGTCTTGCCCGGGACACCGAGTTTGAAAGTGAAACAGGACTGGATCGACCCGGTCATCGGTGTCCGCTGGCACCATCCCATCAGCGGCAAATGGGATCTGATGTTGCGCGGCGACATCGGTGGATTCGGTGTGGAATCGGATTTCACATCAGCGCTTGGCACGAGTGTATTCTGGAACTTCAAGCCCAAGTTCTCGCTAGAGTTGGCCTATCGTGCCACCTGGGTGGACTTTGAAGACGGCACTCCTCAGACGCCGGACTATTTTGCCTACGACACGGTGACTCACGGACCCCTTGTCGGCCTGGTGTTCAGATTCTGAAAACGGCCCGGAATCCGCGAGGATTCCGGGCCTGATCGGGCAATGCGATCCAGGGACCGCCGAACTGTCACCGGCTTGCTGGAGCCCGAGGGGAACCGCTCCTAGATGGCAAGCGCGCTCTTAGCGGCCGCGAGACCCTCCGCCTCGAATCCATAGCCGCTGGCCATCACGCGCGTCAACGCCACCAGATGGTCCCAGCGAGACTCGGGACGACTGCGCGCATATTCCAGGGTCGCGGTATGGAAATACTTCTCGTGGTGCAGTGCCCCGTCATGCTCAAGAGCAGGCTCAATGAGAACCGCGATCAAGGCTTCCGGGTCACGGCCGAGCTCACCGTAGCGCTCCGCCAGCGCACACGACTGTTTCTGGTCCCCATCGCGCAGCGTCTCACCCAATGCGCCGAGGAGTTTTTCAGGTGGCACACTGGACGCGAAATCACGGGCGCTGGCGTGGTGCGGCTGCGACCTGTCCATCCCGCTCGACTGTCCGGCGGCGTGCCAGGCGGCCGTCACCAGGGAAGCGTTTGCATTGGGGCTATCGGTTGCCGCTGCAATTCCCCGCCAGGCGTTGGCCGTATCGGCCGCGTGCAGGCCCACGGAAGCGCCGTGCACGCTGCCCTTGGGCTTGCCCTCCGAGCCTCTGGAGCGCCCCGGATCGTGAAGCAGGAGACGTACCGCGGCCAGAGACAGGGCCTCCCCCATATCGACGGCCGGAACACCTGACGCAAGTTGTGCCGCCACGGCTCTGGCTGCCTCATCGCGGTCGGCAGCAAAGATGAACTGGGCGAGCTCCTCGAACTCCGTGGGGGAGAGCTTCTTCGTCGCTTCGATTTTCCCATTGAGCCCGTGAGCATCCATGAGCTCCGGCAACAGCGTGCGGATGGCGGGGGCCTTCCGGCCCTGCCGCCTGCGGCTTTCGTCCCGGTTGATGCACTGGCGGAGGACCTGTCGCAGCAGGACCTGACCATTGTCCGGGCCCGTGAGTTGCATCATGTCCCAGGACCGGTAGGCGAGCACCACCTGGTGAACGTCGATGTTGTCGCGCACAAGGGGCTGGAGCGCTGCGAAGGCAGCCTCGGGACCTCGACTTGAAACAGATGCAAGGGTCGCTTCCGCGCCATCGAACTGACCGTCCCGGCCGGCGGCAAGCAGATGGGAGCGGGCGTTGCCGTCAAACGATCCGTCCGGCACAACCGGGCGCAGAACCTCGTTACGGCGACCCCCATGGGCCTGGGTACGACGAGCGTTGCGGTGCAGCACTTTCAGGACCGGCAGCGCTGCCCGGCAGCCGGAAAGTCGCTCGGACATGGCCAGGGCGGGCACCATGGCAAAGAAGCAATGATAACCGGTGTAGTCCTCCCCGCCGAACGTGCGTGCGTTGGCCAGGGCCGCCGCGGTGATCAGGGTGCGCAGTTCGGTTCCCCTGTCCAGCTCGGTCTTGAGCTTCGGCATCAGGGCATCCCCTGGAGTCTCCTGCATCATGGATACCAGGGGTTCCAGATCGCCGAAATCCAGACGGCCGACTTCCCCGGCAAAAATAAGTCCGTGAAGACCCAACTCCTGGCCCACGCTCACACCCACGGCGGAGGCAAGCATGCCCGAGCCGACCCTTCCCAGAAATACCCGACGGTTGCAACTGCTCATATCCACTCCTCCGGGCAACGGGCCAGGCTGTCCCTCCCATGCTCCGCCCAGCGGTCCGAAGCCTGGTACTGAGGCTACCTGAAGTCCACCCTGGCTGTCTCCCCTTCCCCGGAGAACCTCATGCGCGGGCAGGAGGGAGGCTCACCCCGAGAATAGGGGGCAAACGGGTAAGGGCAAACGGGTAAGATAGTCGCCCTCGACCGGCCCCCTGGATCGGGGCCAGGAGGTCATGGTGAATCAGCACTCCGCTCTCTCACCCCCGAACCAGTCCCAGGCATTACCGCCGGCGCCGACCGCGTGGACTCTCCTTCTGGCCATCGCCGCCCTGCCGCTGGCGGCCCACCTGCTGACCGCCGGGAACTACGGCATTTTCCGGGACGAGTATTACTACCTTGCCTGCGCACGGCATCTTGCATGGGGCTACGTGGACCATCCACCCCTGTCCATGGCGGTGCTTGCCCTCATCCGCGCCGTTGCCGGAGAGGGCATCCTGGCGTTGCGTATCTTCCCCGCGCTGTGTGCCTCGGCGCTGGTCCTGCTCACCGGCTGCCTCGCCGCCCGCCTGGGCGGAGACCGGTTCGCCCAGGTCCTCGCGGCGGTGGCCATGTCCATCACCGGCGTGATGCAGGCGATCACCGGCTTCTATTCCATGAACGCACTGGACCTGGTGATCTGGGGCTCGGCCTGGCTGCTGCTCGCCAGATGGGTCGCCGAGACCTCGCCGCGCCTCATGATCTGGCTCGGCATCCTGCTGGGACTCGGCCTCATGAACAAGATCGGGGTCCTCATTCTGGGGGCCGCCCTGACCCTGGCGCTACTGCTGACGCCGCTGCGCCGGACACTGCGCACTCCGGCCCCGTATCTGGGTGGAGCCGTGGCGCTGCTCATCTTCCTGCCCCACCTGGTCTGGCAGATGACCCACGGCTGGCCGACTCTCAGGTTCATGGCCAACGCCCGCCAGTACAAGATCACAGCCATGTCGACCCCGGATTTCCCGGCGGAGGTTGTTCTCGAGCAGAATCCGTTCAACCTCCTGATCTGGACGGCCGGCCTTGGCTGGCTGCTCTTCGCGGCACGGGCACGGCGGTTCAGGCTGCTGGGCCTGATGTTCGTCATCGGCCTGGGGCTCCTGATGCTGCAGCACGCCAAGCCCTACTACACCGCCGGGCTGTTCCCGGTGCTCTTCGCGGCGGGCGCCTGCTGGTGGGAGAGATTCTGCGCCCACGGCCGGCGCCGGTGGCTGCGGCCGGCGATTCTTGTGCTGCTCATCGCCGGCGGCCTCTTCACCCTGCCCATGGGCGTGCCCGTTCTGCCGGTTGAGACGTTCGCACGCTGGCAGGTCTGGACGGGTATCGCCCCGGCCTCACAGGAGGTGGGATACACCAGCGAATTACCGCAGATCTATGCCGATCGCTTCGGCTGGGAGGAGCTGGCGGCCGAGGTGGCGCGCGTCATCAAGACGCTGCCACCCGCCGAGCAGGCCCAAGTCGTGATCATCGCGCAAAATTACGGACAAGCCGGCGCCCTGGAGTACTGGGGTGAGCGCTACGGACTGCCGCACGTGGTTTCAGGGCACAATAACTACTGGTTCTGGGCCCCTGCGGAACTCTCCCTGGAAACCGTCATCGTGGTGGGCTGGAGCGAGCGCCAGGTACTCCAATCATTCACGCAGGTTGAGCACGCCGGTGCGCTGGTCCAGGCCTGGGCCCGCGAAAACGGCGTGCATGTCTGGGTCGCCCGCGAGCCGAAGCTCTCCTGGCCTCAGCTGCGCGGGAATTTGCGCAATTTTATTTGAGCTGTCGGAGATTCACCTACTCCGATGACTGAATGACGCCGCAGGCCACGCGGCCTCCCGCTGCACCGGTGGGCTGGCTGGTGAGGTCGTCGGGATCAGCATGGACAATCACCGCCCGTCCCATGATGTCGGTGGGAGACCCATCGCCAAGAGTGGCCCGGGAACTCATGACCGCTATCCGGGCATGCCCGTTCTTGTCGGCCTTGAGATTGCCCAGATCGCCGACATGGGCGGCCTCAGCTCCGGGACCGGCGTGAGGAACGCCGGCTGGATTGAAGTGCCCGCCGGCGGACTTGCCGTCGGGCGCTGAACAGTCGCCAATCTCATGAATATGAAAACCATGGTCGCCGGGAGTCAACCCGTTGACCTCGGCTTCCACCCGCACACCGCTGGGCGTGACCGAGAACGACACGACCCCGGTGACACCGCTGTCTCCCAGGGGTTTCAGGATGGCTTTCACGAAACCCACACTCATGATCTGATCCGGCTCCGGCGCGGCGGGAACAGCCGAAGACGTGGGGGCTGGCTCCGGCCCACACGAGACGACGAACAGAAGCGCGCACACACCGATCAGACAGGCTCTTGTTTTCATGACTTTCTTCTCCCCACTCGAGATCGGCCCCTGAGGGCCACGGCAACAGTGTAGACGAACCAGCGGGCTGCTGCCGCCTCTCAGACGTCCCCGCCGAAACCCTTCAGGGCGTCTTTTTCCGTGGTGAATGAGTCGAAGACTTCGTCGAGCTTGGTCATTTCCAGCAACTCCATCTGGCGCGGTGAAACCACCAGGCGGATGGCCGCGTCCCGCTCCAGGGCAAGACGGCGGCACTGCAGGATGGCTCCCAGAGAAGAGCTCCCCAGATGGACAAGCGACTCCAGGTTGAAGACGAAGCGGGTGCGGCCCTGCTCCAGCAGGGTGACGAACTCCTCCTTCTCCATGAGCAGTTCCCAGGACCTGAGGGTGCCGCTGACACGGATGACGGTAATTTCAGCGATCTGGACGATATCGCGGTTCATGCTCTCATCCTGGCCGGTCCGGCCGACGCTCATCATCATACGCTGCCTGGCAGGATAGGCCAACCCGGAATTTCAGGGTCAGCGGGAACTTCCCTGCCTGCCGTCCTGGCTGGCCACCCAGGCGTGGATCCGCTCTTCAAGAATGGTCAGGGGCAGCGAGCCTTCCGCCAGAAGCGCGTCATGAAACGCGCGGATCTCGAACGCCGTACCCAGCTCCCGTTCGGCATATGTTCGCAATTCCCGGATCTTCAGTTCACCGATCTTGTAGGCCAGGGCCTGTCCCGGCCAGACGATGTAACGATCGACCTCCACAACGATGTCATGCTCGGTCTTACCGGCGTTCTCGGCGAAATAATCGATTGCCTGGCGTCGCGACCAGCCCATGGCATGGAGACCGGTATCCACCACCAGTCTGATGGCTCGCCAAATCTCGTAGGTGAGCTGCCCGAAGCGCGCGTAAGGGTCGGTGTAGAACCCCATCTCGGAGCCCAGACTTTCGGCATAGAGGCCCCAGCCTTCACTGAAGGCTGTCAGGTAGGCGAAGCGGCGGATCGCCGGAACATCCTCCATTTCCTGAGCCAGGGCGAACTGCAGGTGATGGCCCGGTACCGCCTCATGGAGGCTCAGGGCCTCCATTTCCCAGCGGGGACGGCTCGTCAAGTCATAGGTGTTGGCGTAAAAAATGCCCGGCCGCCCCACCGCCAGGGAGCCGGGCTGGTAGTAAGCCGTGGTCTGGGATTTCTCGGCGTAGGCCGGCACCGCCGACACACCGTAGGTCATGCGCGGCAAGCGCCCGAACAGCGCCATCAGCTCGGGATCGGCACGCTTGACGATATCCCGATAGGCCGTCAGCAGCGCCCCGGCGTCGCTGAAATAGAAGCGCGGGTCGGTGCGCAGAAACTCCAGGAATTCTTGAAAGCTGCCGGTAAACCCGGTCTCGGCCAGGACGTCCTCCATCAGGCCTCGGATACGCTTCACCTCCGCCAGGCCGATGCGGTGAATTTCCTCCGGCGACAGGTTCGTGGAGGTGTACTCGCGCACCGCGTGGGCATACCAGGCCTCACCAGCGGGCAGATCGCCAAGACCGATACTCTCACGGGACGCCGGCATGTAGCTGTCCTCCATATAGCTCAGGAGGTCAGCAAAAGCCGGGCGCACCGAGCCTGCAACCACCGCTTCGGCGCGTGCGCGCAGATCATCCTGCTCCGAGGCGCTGCACGTATCGGGAAAATCGCTAAAGGGCTGGAGAAGGGGCCCGTCGTCGGCCATGACCGCGCGAATCTGATCCGGCACGTCCCGGAGGGTCACCCTCGGCATGGTCACGCCGGCCGCCACTCCCCTCTTCAGGAGAGCCATGGTCTCCTGGACCACCTGGGGCACACCTGCCAGCCGGGCCAGGATGTCTTCATAGTCGGCCGTGTTTTCGCCGGGCATGAGCAGGATCGTGGCGGCGAGCGAGTTCTGGACACCCGACATCTGGTTGATGGGCAGGAGATC
>JAPUKF010000314.1 GCA_027295805.1 Acidobacteriota bacterium
AACGCGCCAGGCGAGCGCCAGCCCAGATTCAGGGCCGCTGAACAACTCGGTGCCCGTGACCTGCCCGTCGCCCGCCGGCCCGCGCAACTGGGGCCACTGGGTGGTGCCGCCCAGACTGATTCCGGCGGCTATCAAACTGCACGCAATAAATAAGATGCTGGCTCGACTTGCAAAGCGCATAAGAGGCTCCCCATAGTTCGTAGAGATTGCGCGGCAGTATACCGGAGGAACCGGCAGGATAGGAAATGAAAATGCGCCAAACCTTCAGGATTTACAAGTAATTACAACTTTCTTCCATGGGAAGAAACGGCTCGGCCCGTGGGTTGATGCAATGATCACCTTCTTAACCGATGGCAACCGCGCTTCTCATCCTGGCCTTGACCGTCTTCCTGGCCTACGCCAACGGCGCCAACGATAATTTCAAGGGTGTCGCCACCCTCCTGGGCAGTGGCACGACCGGGTATGGCCGCGCCCTGGCCTGGGGCACGGTGACGACCTTCGCCGGCTCCATGACCGCCCTGCTTTTCTCCCAGCGCCTGATCGCCGTATTCAGTGGCAAGGGCCTGGTGGCCGATGAACTGGTGGGTTCGGCCTCCTTCGTGGCCGTGGTGGCCTTCGCCGCGGCCGGCACCGTGCTTCTGGCCACCTGGCTCTCCTTTCCCATTTCAACCACGCACGCTCTCATGGGCGCCCTGGTGGGCGCCGGCCTGGCCATGGCACACAGCGAGATCCATCTGGCCGTTCTCGGCCGCACGTTTCTTATGCCTCTCCTTCTCACACCGGTGGCTGCCATGGCATTGACCGGCATTCTCTATCCTTCCCTCAGGTGGCTGCGGCTGCGTCTGGGCATCCGCAAAGAGGATTGCATCTGTGTCAGCGAACGATTGGTGCCAGTGGCAACAACCCATGCGGCGGAAGCCACGGCCTCCCCGCGGCTTCACCTGGAGACGTGTCAGGCGCGGTACAGCGGCGCCATCCTCTCCGTGGACGCACACCAGGCCCTCAACCTGGGGCACTTCCTGACGGCCGGTGCGGTCTCCTTCGCCCGCGGACTCAACGACACCCCCAAGATCGTGGCCCTGCTCCTGGCGGCCCAGGCCATGCAGGCAAGATCCGCGCTCCTTGTTGTCGCCGTGGCCATGGCACTGGGCGCGGTGCTCCAGGCCCGCAAAGTCGCCGACACCATGGCCCGGGGGATCACATCCATGAATCATGGCCAGGGCTTCACCGCCAACCTGGTCACTGCGGGCCTGGTCCTTGTGGCCTCGCGCTTCGGCATGCCGGTCTCCACCACCCATGTCTCGTGCGGTTCCCTGTTCGGTCTCGGCGCCTGTACCGGCCAGGCGCACTGGCACACCATCAGCACCATTCTCCTGGCCTGGTTCTTGACCTTGCCGGTGGCGGCGGGACTTGCGGTCCTGGCCGGCACCGTCGCGCGGACGGTTTCTTAGTCGCCGGCCGCCTGGACCTGGATGGGAATGTCGAGCCGCCTGTATAAACAGGTGCCGTCCACCCCTTCGCATACGTAGTAAAGGGCATAGGCCTGTACGATGGCCGCGCCGTGGAGAGACGCCGGCGTCTGCAGTTCAAACTCCACGCGGCGGGGCTCGTCACTGATAGCGGCCTGCGGAGAGGGGACGCTGACTGAAGCAGCGTCCGTCCTCCAGCCGGCCGGCATCTGGATCCAGAGAGTCAGGTCCTCGACCTCGTTGTTCCAGTGAGCTTTGCGTGCTGGATCCGGGCGTAACTCGATATGGATGCGGGCTGTCTCTCCCGGGGCGACGCGGGCCGGGACCATGGTCTGTTCCACCCGGATCAATCCTTTGTCGTCACGGGTGATGCGGCCTTCAGGATCGGGCTCGCTGCCCTGAAGTGCTCCGGCGGCAGGCTCCCCTGCGGGGCCTGCCAGTTCCGTGCCGACGGGCTCCACAGACAGCAGGACCGGCACTTCCCCCCGGCTCGCGATCTGCCGGCGTGCCTCCGCCACCCAATCGTAGAACGGATACGGCTTGCTCAGGCGCGGTCCATACTGCTGGATCCGCCGCCGCCAGATGTACTGATTGGGATCGATCTCAAGAGCCCGTCCCCATGCCGCCACGGCGCGCGAGAAATCGCCGGGCTGGCGGGAGCCGGAATCGTAGCGTTTCCGGTAGGTCACACCCAGGCGAAAATGAGCCCGCCCGTCCTCCGGGTCCGCGGCCAGAACGTCGCCATAGACGGCGACGGCGCTATCCAGAGCAGCGGCGCCACCCCACATGACCAGGGCATCGGCGTAGTCCCGCAACGGGCCGGTGGTACCTTCCCGCGCCGCTTGGCGCATCTTGTCCAGGTCGGGAGCCTGTGGCTGGACGGCATGAGTTGATTTCTCCGCCGCCACAGGTGCCGCCAGAAAACGCGCAAACTCATCTTCTCCCGGCTGAATGGCGCGGACCAGACCGGCTTCATCCAGCAGGATTGTCACGGGCACAACGCCCACATCCAGGAGATCCAGAGAATCGACCATCAACGGCCAGCCCATCTCCTGCCATTGCATGAACAGTCGTGCCCGCGCCGGGTGCTGCTCCTGGATGATACCGACCATGGCAATGATGCCTTCGTCCTGGAGCTGTTTTGTCCGTGCGTACCACCCGGGCACGTGAACGCGGCAACCGGCTCACCAGGATGCGAACACATGGAGAACGACCTTCCGCCCGGTATATGCCGACAGGGATTGCGGGCTGCCATCTTCCGCCGAGGGAAACACCCGCGGGGGAAACGGTTGCCCCACATGGATCGAGCCGGTGCCACCGGCGTGCACCACCGGCACCACCAGGAGGGCCATGGCCAGTGAGAGCACCGCTGCAGATGGGATGACCTTCTTCATCGATGACTCCTCGCCTCCAGA
>JAPUKF010000315.1 GCA_027295805.1 Acidobacteriota bacterium
CACATCCGGTTCGGCGGCGAGCAACGAACTCAGATGCCGACAGGCGATGGCCTCGTCATCCACGATCAGGATCCGGATCCGTACATCTGGCCGGGTCACGGGCTCTTCACCTGGCCAGGCAGCACCATGGTTACCTGGAGTCCGCCTTCAGGAACAGGCTCCATCCTGAATTCATGGCGATCTCCGTACAACTCCTGCAGGCGTGCTCGCGTGTTGGCGATCCCGATTCCCACGCCGTTCTGGTCACCAGACGGTCCCGACGGTAGCCCCGGGCCATTATCACGTACCTGCAATTCCAGGCGGCCGTTGTGGCAGGTCCCAGTCACTTGCAGCCGCCCCCCCTCCGGCCGCGGAGCGATACCGTGCCGGACCGCATTTTCGATAATAGGCTGCAGGATAAACGGCGGCACCCGGGATTCCAACGCCTGGTCTTCCACATCAATGCGGATCTCGAGGCGCTCCCCGAAGCGGACCTGTTCTATTTCGAGGTAGGCCCGGACGAACTCCAGCTCTTCCCGGAGGAGGATCTCCCGGCGCCCCCGGGAATCGAGGCTCCCTCGCAACAGATCCCCCAGTTGCCGTACGACCTTCTGACCGATCTTCGGATCCTGCCCCATGAGCCCGGAAATAGTGTTCAGAACGTTGAACAAGAAATGCGGCCGTAGCTGCATGCGCAGAACTTCCAGCCGGGCCTCCGAGAGCTGCGCCCGAAGCGCCACCGCTTGCCGTTCCTGTTGCCGCGATCGCTCGGCGCGCATCTGAATATGAACAATCCCCACGATGGCAGCATAAAGGATGATGTTGATGTGAATGCTGTAAGCGAAAAGGTGGAAGAACATGTCGCCGAATGCGCTCGGCTCGCCGGCCAACCAGCCCTGCAGAAGCGTGAGCAGCGTGTCGCCCACCGAATGAACGACCCCAACAACCAGGGCCATGACCAGGTGCCGGCTGCCATGGGATAAAAACCGGCCGGGCCGCAAGGGATAGCGCCGGGCCAAAAACACCGGCACAGGGGTCAGCAGGGCCCACACCAACGCGTCGGGAAAGGCATAATTCAAGGCCGTTCCCCAGGTGACACCTGGAATGTCAATACGCAATCGGGAGGCGTGGAACAACCCCCAGACCACCCAGCAGAGTGTGATGAGAGACCATCGCATGCCGCGAGAACTCATGCCTAGAGAATGTCACTGCCGTTGCTCTTTGACAAGAGGGTCATTGGCCCTGCCGCTGGACCGCTTGAACATCCCGCTGATCACGCTTTGAATCCCTCCCGTCCCTCCTCTCTGGCGTTCGATCGCGGAAACTGTCACTGTGATGACCCAGAGAAAGGATGGCTGAGATGCTCAAGACCTGTTCGCGGGGTGGTTGGATGGCTGGAATCGTGCTGGCCGGCTGCACGATGGCAACAACGATCGCAGGGTCTTCGGCACCGGGAGCGGACTGGCCCCGCTGGGGCGGACCGGCGGCCAACTTCAACGTGCAATCGGGATCCCTGGCCGAGAAATGGCCGGCGGATGGGCCTCCTCTGCTCTGGCAACGCACTCTGGGCGGCGGCTACTCGGCTGTGGTTTCAGATGGCAAGCGCCTCTATACCATGCATCGGACACCCATGGTCAAGTTGTTCGCCACCAAGGAATACCCCGATGCACCCCTGGAAGGTCAGGAGGACGCTGTCTTGCCCTCCGCAGTAACGAACGCCCGCGAGGTGATCATCGCACTGGATCCGGATACCGGCAGTACCGTCTGGGAGCATGGGTATGAGGCCCCCATCACCCCGAGCCATCATGGGCCGGATCTCAGCTACGGCCGCGGGCCGAATTCCACACCCATGCTCGCCGGCGGATTCATCTACACCCTTGGCTACACAGGGGTGATGCACTGCCTGCAGGCGGATAGCGGCAAGGTGGTCTGGTCTCATGATCTCGCCAAGGAATATAACGTGGATCTGCCCTATTTTGGGCATGCCGCCAGTCCCATCCGCTATCAGGACACGGTCATTGTCCTTGCCGGAGGTGTCATGGCCTTCGATCTGACCACGGGCGATCTCCAGTGGGCCAACCGGGACGTGGAAGCATCCTACGCTTCTCCCCTCATCATGCGCGTGGATGACAGGGATCTCCTCGTCACTCCCCTGGCAGGGGAGATCGCCGGGCTCGATCCAGCCAACGGCCGCATCTTATGGCGACATCCCCATGCCAACCAGTACAACACCATCCTGAGCACCCCGATTATCCTGGACGACAACAGCATTTTCGTCTCGGCGGCGTGGGTTGGCAGCCGCCTTCTCAAGGTTAGTTGGGCAGACGACGATTGGAAGGTTCAGGAGATCTGGCACAACAAAAGGATGCAGGTTGCCCACTCCAACGCCGTACAAGTTGGAGATTTGATCTACGCCTCAAGCGGCGTCGAGATCAATTTCCTGTCTGCCATCAATATCAAGACCGGAGAGGTGTCCTGGAAGCAACGGGGATTCGCCATGGCCAATCTGCTCCACGCAGACGGCAAGTTCATCGTCCTGGATGAAGATGGCACCCTTGGATTAGCGCACATGACCGCCGAGGGAGCCAAGGTGCACGAGAAGGTGCAGGCTCTCAATCAACGCTCCTGGACCGTACCAACCCTGCTGGACACCCGGCTATTCATCCGCAGTAGGGGATCGATACGGGCCCTTCAGCTCGGTGTACCATCCCAGGCCGGAGTTGCCAAAGTCCCGTCTCAGAGGTCTGCGCGATGAGCCGCTGACCCACCAGCACCGCATTTTTCGGTCCGCCTGGCAAACGACCCGCTTGCTGCCGTCTCTCGTCACATCCACCCTTGAATTGTCTCCAAACAGGTGGCCGTCTGGATGGCCGCCGGGGACGCTATCGTCGAGAAGCTCCGCGTATGGTGGCGGAAGTCAACTGACCAGATCTCCGACAAACCCGGGGCGGTTCACTTGCTACACGTGTGCGGGCGAATCGGCTCTGGGAGCGCTTCGACGGAGTGTTGCCATTCTCCCCCGGATATGTTAATTATGGCTTTGGGTCGTCTGCTCAGGATCTCGATTTCCCTGGAGATGGGTGAGTCTTATCCCATGGCTCACATTGGTCGAAGAAAGATCGGTCTGCGTCGTTTGATCGTCGCTGTACGGGTCGGCCTGATCGTCTGTATCGTCGCTGCTATCTATCAGCCAGCGCATGCTGATTTCCATTTCGGCAGGATCGTGGAGATCTGCCGTGGCATTCCCCAGCA
>JAPUKF010000316.1 GCA_027295805.1 Acidobacteriota bacterium
AGCCGGTCGCACAGCGTGGTCTTGCCGTGATCGATATGGGCGATGATGGAGAAATTGCGGATGCGGCTGATGTCCATGGGGGGGGAATTATAGTGGCCCGCCGATGGTCCTGCCGCCTTACGCCTGCGCGGCGGAATCCGCCAGCGTCAACCCCGGCACGGCGTCCAGGTCCAGGCCGGCCACCCGGCCCTGGCGTAGCAGCAGACAGCCGGCGGCGGCCACCATGGCGCCATTGTCGGAGCAGTAGGCCGCTCGCGGCCAGGCCACGCTGAAGCCGTCCTGCGCGCCGGCGGCGGCCAGATCGGCCCGCAGGCGCGAGTTGCAGGCCACGCCACCGGCCATGGTCACGGTGCCCACGCCGGTGTCGGCCACCACCCGCCGCACCCGGTGCACCAGAAATTCCACCACGGCGCGCTGAAACGATGCGAAGAGATCGCGAATCACCTGGGGAATGTCCGCGGCGGCGGCCTCGCCCGCCGGCAGGTCGGTGACGGTGCCCTGGAGCGGCTGGATGCCTTCCCTGCGCATGGCCAGAAGGGCCGCCGTTTTCAGGCCCGAGAACGAAAAGTCGAGACTGCCATCGCTCATCCTGGGGCGGGAGAACTTGAAGGCCCGGTCGTTGCCTGTGGCGGCGAGACGATCCACCACCGGCCCGCCGGGATAGCCGAAGCCCAGGTACTTGGCCACCTTGTCGAATGCCTCACCGGCGGCATCGTCGCGGGTCTCCGACAGCAGTTCATAGCGGCCCTCTTGCCGGGAGACATAGATGGACGTGTGGCCGCCGGACACCACCAGCGACAGCATGGGAAAGCTCAAGTCGGGATGATCGAGAAAGACCGAGCGGATGTGGGCTTCCAGATGGTTGACCCCCAGCAGGGGCACGCCATGGGCATACGACAGGGCCTTGGCGGTGGAGACCCCCACCAGCAGAGAACCCACCAGGCCCGGACCGTGGGTCACGGCGATACCGTCCAGGTCGTCCCAGCCGAGCCGGGCGGCCTCAAGGGCGGCGGCGATGACCGGTCCCACGGCGTCCATGTGCCCCCGGGAGGCCAGTTCCGGCACCACGCCCCCATACGGGCCGTGGATCTCGATCTGGCTGGCGACGATGTTGGCCAGGACCTGGTGATCATCGGTCACCACGCCCGCCGCCGTGTCGTCGCAACTGGTCTCAAGACCTAGAACTTTCATGGGGGAGAGCTCGTCCTCAGGAGGTGGCCGCCACCAGGGCCGCCAGGCTTTCAGTGTAAGGCGGCCGGGCGACGCCGATCTCGGTGATGATCGCCGTCACCAGACGTGCCGGCGTGACATCGAAGGCCGGGTTGGCCACCTGGATGCCCTCGGGCGCCAGACGCACACCGCCCATCCGGGTGATCTCGGCCGGGTCACGCTCTTCGATGGGAATGGTGTCGCCGCTGGGCGTGTCCAGATCCACCGTGGTGGTGGGGGCGGCGACGTAGAACGGCACGTTGTTATCCCGCGCCGCCACGGCGACGAGGTAAGTGCCAATCTTGTTGGCCACGTCGCCATTGGCGGCGATGCGGTCAGAGCCCACCACCACGGCGTCCACGTTGCCGCGGCGCATCATCAGACCGGACATGGAATCGGCGATGAGGGTGACCGGGATCTGATCCCGGTGCAACTCCCAGGCGGTGAGGCGGGCACCCTGCAGGAACGGCCGCGTTTCATCGGCGTACACCATGGTGATGTTGCCGGCTTCATGGGCGGCACGGATGACGCCCAGCGCTGTGCCATACCCGGCCGTGGCGAGACCGCCGGCGTTGCAGTGAGTGAGGACCCGGCTGGGGCCTTCAAGGAGCGCGGCACCATGACGCCCCATGGCACGGCAGGCGCGCAGGTCCTCCTGCTTCACACGCTCGCCTTCGGCCACCAGGATTGCCGCCATGTCGGCGGGAGCTTTGTCGGGATTGGCGGCCACCAGGTCTTGCATGCGCTCCACGGCCCAGAAAAGGTTGCGGGCGGTGGGGCGGGTGGCGGCGAACAGACGGCCCAGATCGGCAAAGCGCTCATTGAACTCGGCCCGGCTCTTGACTTCCAGCAGAGTCGCCCCCAGGGCCAGGCCCATGCACGCCGTCACACCGATGGCCGGTGCTCCGCGCACCACCATGTCGCGGATGGCGTCGGCCACCTCTGCGGGTGTCTTCAGGTGCACGTAAACTTCTTCGCCGGGCAGGCGGCGCTGATCGATGAGCACCACTTCCCCGTCATTCCAGGCCACGGTTTCAAACGACATGAGGAGGATCCTACTGCACCTGGGGCAGGGCCGGGGCATGAACCACGCCACGGGTCTCCGGCGGTACCACCACCTGGCCGACGCCGCGCAGCGCGGGCTGCAGGGCGCGCATGGTCTCGATGGCAGCGGCACTGGCCACCGCCGTGTCGCTGCTGGTGTCGAAGAGAGCGGTGAACTTCTCGAACTTGGTCTTCTCCCGGGGCAGGAGAGTCAGCTTCAGGGGAGCCCCGGCACCCAGCTCCAGAAGTTCGCGCACGGCCTCCAGGGCGGCGGGGAAGCCCCCCAGCTCGTCCACCAGCCCCAGATCCAGGGCGTCCTCGCCGGACCAGATATGTCCCTTGGCGATTTCACGCACCCGCTCGATGGGTAGGTCGCGGCCTTCGGCCACCTTGTCCGTGAATTCGACGTAGATCTTGTCCAGCCAGGCCTGGAAGGCGGCCCAGCCGTTCTCGGTGTAATCGTAGGAACTGCTGTAGTGAGATGAGAAGGCCGAGCTCTGCACGTCGTCCCAGGTGATGCCCAGGTCGCTCCAGAAGTTGGTGGTCAGAAACTTGCCGGCGAGAACGCCGATGGAAGCGGTGATGGTGCCCGGCTGGGCGATGATGCGGTCGGCATTGAGGGACACCCAGTAGCCGCCGGACGCGGCCACGTTGCCCATGGAGACGACCACCGGCTTGCCGGCGGCGCGGGCCCGGACGATTTCGCGTCGCACCGACTCGGACGCCACCGCCGAGCCGCCGGGACAATCCACCCGGAAGAGGATTGCCTGGATGTCGTCATCATCGATGGCGTCCCGCAGGGCCTCGGCCACCGTGTCGGACCCCATCACCAGGTTGCCCAGCACCGGGTTGTAGCCGCTCTCACCGCGCAGGATGTTGCCGACGCCATAGACCAGGGCCACGCCGGTGCCGCTGCGGTGGGGACGACCCGCCTTGTCCAGGTATTTGTTCCAGGCCAGGAACTTCGTCGGGCCATCCACCCGGCTGCTCACGTCGTCCCGCACCTCGTCCCGGTAGAACAGACCTTCCACCAGGCCGGCATCCACCGCCTGCTGCCCCAGAAAAGGCCCGTGGTCGAACAGGCTGCGGACCTCGTCCTCGCTCATGTTGCGAGCGTCGGCGATGCCGCGCACCATCTGCCCGAACTGGGCATCCATGAGCTGGGTCATGGCCTCTCGGTGCGCCGAGGTCATCTTTGTGTCGGTGAAGAGGTTCATGGCGTTCTTGTATTCGTAACGCTGATCGAAGCGTGGCGTGACGTTCAGTTTCTCCAGCATGCTGCTGATGAACGGCGACTCGTAGATGATGCCCGAGAGATTCACGTCGCCGGTGGGCTGCAGCCAGATTTCTTCGAAGGCGGTGGCCATGTAGTAGCCGACATTCCCCGGGCCGCCCTCGCCGATGGTCTCGGACCAGGCCACGGCGAACTTGCCGCTCTCCCGGAAGGCCTTGACGGCATCACGGATCTCCTGGGTGATGGCCAGGCCCGAACCGCCGCCGCCCACCCGCGCCAGCAGGCCGACCACCCGGTCATCGCCCGCGGCCCTGTCCAGGGCCTCCACCAGGTCGCGCACCTTGGCGCCGCCGCCGGCGAAGACCTCGGCCGCCGGCGAGTCGGGGATGTACTCGTTGAACGGCATCTCGAGATCCAGCTCAAGAATGGTGCTGGAAGCGATGCGATCGCGGCCGGCCCAGGCGGCGATGCCGAAGACGACCAGGAGACCACCACCGACGATGGTGACCAGGCCGATGAGGACGAGCAGGATGATGAGCAACTTCTTCATGGGAACCTCCGCAGGCCGTGGAGCCTGGGGAAACAGGCACCGCGCAGCCTATGGCTACGCGGCCCCTTGATGATGGTTTCAGGCCGCCGCGGCCGCCTCCAGAGCGTGGCGGAAGTCGGCAATGAGATCGTCTGACCCTTCCAGGCCCACCGAGACGCGCACCAGACCGTCGCCGATGCCGATGCGGGCGCGCTCCGCGGCGGGCAGGCCGATGTGGGAGGTCCTGGCGGGGAGAGTCACCAGGCTCTCCACGGCGCCCAGGCTGGGAGCGACCGCCGGCAGGGTCAGGCTGGCCAGGAAGGCGTCGATGGCGGCG
>JAPUKF010000317.1 GCA_027295805.1 Acidobacteriota bacterium
CGCAGACGCTTGTCCAGGTTCTTGAGCAGGGCGCCGCCGCCGGTGAGGATAATTCCCTTATCCACGATGTCGGCGGACAATTCCGGTGGCGTCTGCTCCAGAGCCACCCTCACCGCTTCGATGATGGAGCTGACTGTCTCACTCAGGGCCTCACGGATCTCCTCGTCGGAGACCAGCAGGGTCTTGGGGACCCCCTCCACCAGGTCGCGGCCTTTGATCTCCATGGTCATCTCTTCCTCGAGGGGAAATGCCGAACCGATGCGTATCTTGATCTCCTCGGCCGTGCGCTCACCGATCAACAGATTGTACTTGCGCTTGATGTAATGAATGATGGCGTCGTCCATCTCATTGCCGGCGATGCGGACCGTACGGGAGTAGACGGTCCCGGCCATGGAGATCACAGCCACGTCGGTGGTGCCCCCGCCGATATCCACGATCATGTTGCCCGACGGCTCGGTGATGGGGAGGCCGGCACCGATGGCGGCGGCCATGGCTTCCTCCACGAGAAAAACCTCCGAGGCCTTGGCCTTGTATGCGGAGTCCCTCACCGCTCTCTTCTCGACCTGCGTGATCTCCGAAGGGACGCAGACGACGATGCGGGGACGCACACCCAGTCGCCGGTTATGGACCTTGCGGATGAAGTAATCGAGCATCTTCTCGGTGTGCTCGAAATCGGCGATCACGCCATCTTTCATGGGTTTAATGGCCACGATGTTGCCCGGCGTGCGTCCCAGCATGTCCTTGGCTGCCCGGCCCACGGCCTCGACCCTGCCGGTCTTCTGGTTCACGGCCACGATGGAGGGTTCGGAAAGGACGATTCCCTTCCCGCGCACAAAGACCACCGTGATGGCAGTGCCCAGATCGATACCCAGATCGTTGGAGAAGAGGGAGAGTAGCGAACGGGGATTCCAAGGCATTCAGGTGAGATCCTTACCGGCGACGCGGCATTCATGGGGGTGATGGTGAACCGCCGGCCATGACGATCCGTGAACTGCTGCGCGACGGCGCACAGTCTACACGACGGGCCGGACTGCTGCCAGGAACAGCGTCCGGTTTTCAGGATGCCGACAGGACACCGTTTTTCCCCGATTCCTTGACCCGGTACATGGCCGCATCGGCCTGATGAATCAGTTCATCGCGAGTACTACCCTGCTCCGGAAAGCTGGCAACTCCCAGGCTCGCGGTCAGGTTCACGGCCCGGCCCATGTCGCCGAGGAAGGTCGCCTCGGCGATCCCCTGGCGAATGCGCTCGGCAATGACGGCCGCGCCCCGGGGTCCCGTCTGCGGCAGGATCACGACGAATTCATCGCCACCATAACGGGCTACCATGTCGATTTCGCGCACCATGCGCTGCAGGACCTGCCCCACCTCGGTGAGGGTCTGGCTGCCGGCAAGGTGCCCGAATCGATCATTCACGGTCTTGAAGCCATCCATGTCCAAGAACACCACGCTCACGGGCAGGTTGTAGCGGCGACACCGTTTGAGTTCGCGGTAAAGGAACCCGTTGAGATAGCGGACGTTGTGCAGCCCGGTGAGGTCATCGGTGACCGATAGATGCTCCATCTTCTTGAAAAGAATGGCGTTTTCGAGGGCGATGGCAGCCGGCTCCATGAGCAGGGTGACCAGGGACTGGTCGGCGGGCGAGAACGAATCTCCGGGTTGCCGGTTCACCAGCTTCACGACGCCTATGACCCGCCCGCGGCTGACCAGAGGCACGGCCATGACCGAACGGCTCTCCACCCCGATACAGCGGTCGAACTCGGCGTCGTGGAGAGCATGGGAACGGAACTCGTTGAGAATAATGGGGCGGTGACGGCGGAGGACGGCGCCCTCCACGCCATGATCCAGGGGAACGGTATACCGATGCCCCGGCATGCGGGCTGCGTGCCCGGCGCGCTCGAAGACCAGCTTGTCCTCACGTTCATCCAGCAGAAAGAGGCACCAGAGGTCGCAGCGCACCGAGGTCCGCGCCCTGTCCATGACCACCTCCATGACCCGCGACGGCTCCAGGACTGAATTGGCGGTCTTGATGATCTCGATGAGATGAGTCAGTTTTTCGTGTTCCCGGCGGGCTTCCTCCCGGGTTCGCCGGATGGACTCCAGGGCATCGGCCAGAAGACGCTCACGGCGAACCGTCTCCGCCAGGATGCTGTCGCTCACCGGTCCCTGGAAATGAGTGTTGCAACCAAGCCGCCGCGACAGGGCACTCAGGTCCGTCTCCACTCCCCCGGCGGTAAGCGAGATGACAGGCAGGATGCCGGTCTGACTGCGCAGGCGTTCCACCTCCGCCGGCAATGTGTCGGTCACCTCGGTGATGGGGCAAACCACCGCCACGACATTCTCACGGGCCGCCGCTGCGTCAAGACCTCCGGGGGTGATGACCCGGATCCGCCCATGGCGACAGCCCTCCACCAGCTCGGAGGCCGAGGGCAGGTCCCCGTCGTGGACCTGCAGGAAAGCGATAATGCCGTCGCCGGCACCCTGAGAGGGCGTGTTCACCGTCCTAGAAGACATCCAGGTAGGCTTCACGGCGCGCGACGGTCTCATTGCCGGCCGGATCCTGGGCGATGATCTCCAGCTGGTTGCGACCTTCCTTGTGCAGACGGACCACCGCCGTGAACGTCCCGTCCTCGTAAACATCGACTTTCAGGTTATCGACCCAGAGATTGGCGTCCGATTCGGTGCGCCCATTGATGATGACCAGGCTGCCCGCCTGCAGGAATTCCGTCACGACCAGCAGGGGCGGAGTGGTGTCCCTGGTAAGATCGCTCTCGGGTCCGGCAATGCGGAACTCGGAGACATGGCTGAACTGCCCGACTTCCCCGCTGCCATCTAGAGCTGCGACGCGCCAGAACCATTGGCCGGTTTCCAGGTCGTTCAACACCGCCTGGGTGGTGTTGCGCAGGGAACGGTCCTGGATGGTATTGGACATGAGACTGTCGCGACTGACCTGTAGCTTGTAGCCCCGCGCGCCCGGCACCTCGCTCCAGACCAGGCTGGTCTTGGACAGATGGTCATCCTCGGTGAGGAAGATCTTGTGATCTCCCGGTGCCAGTTGACGGGGCGCGGGAAGGATGGCCTCCCTCTGCCCGAACTCACCGTTCCCGGCAACCTGGATCCGCTCCGCAGCCTGCAGGACAACCGATTTTTCGCCTGATGACAGGGATGCCTCACCGGCATGCACTGCCACCCGCGTGGCTCTGGTCGTGGCATCGTAATCGACTTCAAATTCCGCGGGCGACGCCGTCATGGCCCGGGCCGTAGAGTTTTTTGTGGTGACCTCGTGGAACGATCCTTCCACGTTGGAGCCAAACGTCCTGGAGCGCACACCGCCAACCTTCAGACTCTCTGTCACGCGCACCCGCCGGGTGCCAGGATCGGTACTCAAGGTGGTGATTTCCACCAGAGACCCGGGCTTGATCGTGGTGATGGAGCCATCGAAATAAATGATCTGGGCCGCCCCACTGGAGGACGTCTTGATGGCGTCTCCCACGCGCAAAGGGAGGTCCGGGTCGGCGACATCCCAGATCAGGCTTCCGGCCCGCTTGACCTGGACGCCACCGGTGAACTTGTAAAAACGGGCTTCGGTCCGGGTGGTCTCCCCCGAGCGGGCGATATCAATGACCTTCTGGGAGTTGTTGCGGCTGAGAATCGCCTTGACCCTGGCCTCCTCGAAGCGCCCCTCGCCGAAGAGGGTGCGGCTCTGAGTCAGATGCTCCCGGGCTTTATCGCGGATGGGCGCCAGTTCCAGCCCGCCACCATAGGCGGCCGCATCCCGGTATAGGGATTCCGCCTTCTCGATACTGCGCAGAGCCAGGGTGGTCGGCGAGTTGGACTCGGTAATGTGGCTCCAGACGAACCAGCCACCGATGGCGAGCCCGGCGATCGCCAGAACCAGCATCATCACGGATCGGTACCGGACGCTCACCCAATCGAGGTTGAGGCGACGGTCACGGTTCACAGGCGGGCTCCTTCCGGCCCTGGCGGACCGCAATCCTCCGGACACAGGCCCATTCTGGGGACCTTCCGACGGGTCATTCCCCGGGCGCGGCAAAATATAGGGTCGGGCAGGTCCCGATTCAAATCCGTTATTGACCACTCCGGGGCCTGGAATCAGGCATCTTTCCCTTCCCCGTACGGGGTCCTTTGAGTA
>JAPUKF010000318.1 GCA_027295805.1 Acidobacteriota bacterium
GATGCAGCCGACATAGAGCGGGTTGCCCGGTGGGTGCGGCCGGCCGGCGGTCATGTCGTACCGCTCCAGGGCCAGGGCGTAGCGGACCGAGTCCGAGATGAAGAGGGTCCGATCCAGAAACGGCAGGCGGGTGACCAGGGCGATGGCGGTGAACGACAGGCCGAGGATCGATGCCGTCAGGGGACCCTTTCTGGCTGCGAGTCCTCTCATCGCCGCGCAGTATACTGCAAGCCATGTGAATGCAGGGGCTTGCATGGAGTCGTCGGCGCTTGCACCTGGACCTGCAAGAGTTGATCTTTGCGAGAGTCCCTATCCGGGACGGGCGGGAGACATGCGCTCTTGACGATGGCCACGGACCAGCAGCGGCAATCGGCGCCAGGGGAAACCCTCGCTCCCTCTCCCGCTGTGGCCCACCACGAGGGGCGGCGCCGCGCCCGGCCGCGCCTGTGGCACCACGACTATCTTCATCTGCGTCCTCTGGCGGCCGATCTCCGTCACGTCCTGGGTCATGCCCGGGGTGAACCCCGCGGTGCCGCCGAGCCCTGGCGCATTCTCGATCTGGGCTGTGGCGCTTCACCCTACCGGGAGTTCTTTCCCGCCGCCCTCGCGGCCTATGTGCGCGTGGACCTGGATAGCACAGCGTCACCGGAAGTGATTGCCCGCGGCGAATCCCTGCCCTTCGCGGAGGCAACCTTCGACGGCATTCTCGCTACCCAGGTTCTGCAGTTCACCGACGAACCGCAGGCCGTGGTGGCGGAGATCCGCCGCCTCACCCGGCCCGGAGGCCGCGTCTGGCTCACCTGTCACGGTGCCTGGCCGCGGGAGGGCACGACGCCGGAGAACCGCTACGGCGAGCCGGACCTGGAGCGCTTGTTCAGCGCGTTCGAGCGTGTCACCGTCACCGCCGAGGGTGGCTACCTGGGGCTGCCGTTTGCCCTGTTCAATCTCGCCATGCGCGAAGGAGTGCGCGCCGCCGAACGCCGCTTCGGGCGTGCGGCCCTTCTCCTGCGGTTGGTGGCCGTCCCGTGCTTCCTGGCCGCAAATCTCATGGGCCGCCTGCTCGAGCGCCTGGCCGCGGCGGGTCCGTTGCGGCCGTTTCTGGCCCATCTGGATCGCAGCCTGTCCATGAATTACCTGGTGGTGGCGGAGCGCGGCGCATGAGCCGGGATCGTCCGGAGGGCAACGACCGGCGGCTGTGGGAAAAACCGCTCATCGGCGTGGCGCGCCCCATCCAGAGAGTGCTGCCCTCCATCCGCAACATGGCCCACGGATATGCCGGTCACGCTGTGGAGGCCGCGTCCTTCCTCCTGCTGACCCCGTTCCTGGTGCGGGAGCTCGGTCTGGCGATCTTCGGCATGTGGAGTGTGGCTGTGGCCCTGGCCGAATGGATGCAGCTTCTCGATCTGGGGATGAAGGAGGCGGTCATGAAATATGTGGCCGCCCATCAGGCCCGTTCCGATGCCCGCTCCGTGCGCCAGGTCTGTGACACCACTCTTTTCACTTATATCCTCGCGGGCCTGGCCGCGCTGGGCGTGGGTATGGTACTGGCCTGGCTGGTCATGCCCCGGATGGTGCTGAGTGGCGTCGACCTGGCCGACGCCCGTCTCGTGCTCCTCCTCCTGGTGGCTTCGGCGGCGATCTCATTGCCGGCGGGTCTCAGCGGCACCTTGCTCGAGGGACTGTCCCGCTTTGATCTCCTCAACCTGTTGCGCATGGGGCACGCGGCGCTGCGGCTGGCCCTCATCGTGGTGGCTCTGCAACTGGGTGGCGGTCTTCTGGGTGTGGCCCTGGCCGAGGTGGCGACAAGAGTAATGCTGCACGCCGGCCGCTGGTGGGCTGTCTACCGCATCGACCCGGTGCTGATTCCGCGGCCCTGGCCCCACCGGGCCGTGCGCGGTGAGCTGTTCAATTTCAGTGCGTGGAACGCGATCCGCCAGGCAGGCGAACTCCTGGTCAACAAGATCTATGAACCGATCCTCTCGCTGCTGGCCGGCATGCCGGCTGTGGGCGCATTTTATATCGCGCGCCGCCTGGGCAGTATGCCGGCGGAGTTGATTGTCCCCATGTCGGGAGTTCTCTTCCCCCTCAGCAGTGAACTGGAAGCTGTGGGTCGCGGCCAGACCCTGCGCCGGACCTTCCTCGTCGCCACGAAGGTCTCCCTGGTGGTGGCGCTTCCCGTGGGACTGGTCCTGGCCTTCGGCGCCGGTCCCATCCTGGCTAACTGGATGGGTGGCCGCACTCCCGAGGCGGCCCCGGTCCTGAGCATCCTCTCGTTCGCCTTCATCATCGTGGCGGCGGCCCTGCCGTCGGAAGTGATCCTGCTGGGTCTGGGGCGGGCCCGTCTGCTGGCCATCCTGGGTCTGGCCCAGGGCGCCGTCATCATCCTGCTGGGGATTCCTCTGGTGGAACGGTTCGGGCCGTCGGGTCTGGCTCTGTCGGCCCTGGCCGCGGTGATTCTCCTGCAGGTTTTCGTGCAGATGCCCCTGGCCGCTCGCGCCTGCGGTGAATCGGTGGGCCGGCTGCTGCGTAGAGCCATTCTGCCGCCTTTGCTGGCATCTTTGCCGGTGGCGGTGGGCATGATCCTTCTGCGCAACAAGGTGGCGGTGGGAGGGCTGGCGGCCCTGGCGACCTGGGCTGGTGTATCCCTGGCCGCCTACCTGCTGCTTCTCTGGGTGTTCGGTTTTGAACGTGACGAGAAACAGTTCCTGCGCTCGCAGATACGCCGTCTGGTCCTGGCCCCGTCGCGCATCGATGACTGGGAGGATCTGAAGTGACGGCCGACCCCGCGCGCTCCCGTCTTCTGGACGAGCTCTGGAACAGGGACCACCGCTATTACGAGCTGGCCCGCCAGCATGTGCATGCCACCGCGTCCTCTCCCGGCGAATACGATTTTCTGCGCGCCCACCTGCCCGCTGCCGGTGACATTCTCGAGGTCGGCTGCGGCGAGGGCAGCAACATGGAGGTGCTGGCGGCACCCGGCCGGCGTTTCGTGGGCTGCGATCTCTCGGCGCTGGCGCTGCGCCTGGCCCGGGATGCCTCGCCTGCTGACGGCGCGCGCCGTTTCGTGCGCGGAGAAGGAGAGGCGCTGCCGTTTGCCGACGGCACGTTCTGCGCGGTCATGGGGATCTCCCTGCTGGAGCACCTGCCCCATCCCGAGATGGTGATTGCTGAAATGGCGCGGGTCCTGGCGCCGGACGGAACCCTGCTGTTGCTCTCGCCCCAGTACGGTGGGCCGCTGGGGGCAAGTCCCTGCCGGCGGGGAGGCGGCGCCGTTCGCTTCCTGCGCCGTCTCCTGCGTGCCCATCTGCCACGCCGGGGAACGGAGATGGGCTGGGAGCGAGTGGCGCCCAGCCTGCTGGCGGGCGCCGCCCATGGCGGTGATCGGGATGCCGTCATCGAGCCCGAGTTGACCGGGCTGGTGCGCTGCCTGTCCCATCTCGGCCTGCAGCCGCTGGTGGTGACGTCGGGCCTGGAGTGGGCCACCTGGCTGGACTCTCCCGGCAGCCTGCCCCAGCAGTTGGCGCGGGCGGTATGCGAGCGCCTGGGGCGCCTGGGCGTGCGGCCGTATAGAAATTTCGGACCGTTGGTGGCAGTGGCTGCCCGAAGGCCACGGCGGGAGCCATGAGGGGATATCTACGCCGGGCGTCTTGAGGGGATACCCGCCGCTTCGGCATCGCGCATGCCCAGTCCATAAAGGTGGGCCCGGGCG
>JAPUKF010000319.1 GCA_027295805.1 Acidobacteriota bacterium
TTGACGTGGAATTTCATGCGTGGCTCGATCTGCCCTACCGCCACCGCCTTTTCTGTGATTTCCCCGCGGGACACCTCGACGAGTTTGAACTGGCTTCCACCCGTCTCGCGTCCCTGCAGCCAGGCGTATCCACCCGCCCCCACCCCGGAAATAATCGCCAGGATGACGAAAATCTTGATTATCCGGCCCATGACGCACCTCCAGCCTGCTGTCTGCCAATCGTCGCTGCCCCGCGCAGCCTGTACAGATTGCTAAATACTGTACATATTTCTAAAACGACCGGAACCAGGGATTGGTTGCCTCGGGGAAGAAAAACAGGGACGAACGGGCAGCCTCTCATGAACATCCGCGAGCAACCTGCCCGGCCGGCAGCCTATATCACGGGCAGTTGCAGCTGTGCCCGTCGGTGCCTGGAACGTAGTCGCCGTGGCGAAGATGAGCAGCGCGGCGAGTGAGATTTCTGCGCCATCTGGGCGTCGCCTTTCTGGGCTTAGCGGTGGCCTTCTCTGTCGCTCTCCTCCCGGTCTTTGGAAACGACCATGACCTGGAGTGGGCGACCCTGATCATTTTTTCCGGACTGGCCATAGTAAGCTGGCTGGCCGACCGGAGTGGGCGCCGCTCCCTCCCCCGCCTGACGAGGGCCTGACCAGGAGAAGGCTCTTCATGCCCGGAAACTAATCTCCGCGACGTGCATCGGCGCGTGCTATTCATGTTATTTCCAGGTGGGGTTACCAATCTCCGGGCTCCATGGGTACCACCATCGAATTGACATTCATCTCTTAACCCAGTCAAATACTCACAGCCACAATTTCCCTGGTGGAGGAGTAACTACATGGTCGAGCCTGGCCAGGTCCTGTCACATCACAAGCTCATCCGCAGAATCGGCAAGGGCGGAATGGGCGAAGTATTCCTGGCTCTCGACACAAAGTTGGGCCGCAAGGTTGCGCTGAAGATCCTCCCTGCGGAGTTGTCCCGCGACCCGGACTGCCTGCACCGCTTCCAGCGGGAGGCCCGAATAGTGGCATCCCTGAACCATCCTCATATCGTCACGATCCACTCAGTGGAAGAATATGACGGCATCCCCTTCATCACCATGGAACTGGTGGAGGGAGTCAGCCTGGACAAGATGCTCACCGATAGCGGCCTGCCACTGGATCAGATCCTGGAAATCGGCATAGCCCTGGCCGATGCTCTGGCCGCGGCCCATGAGAGCGGTGTCATCCACCGTGATCTGAAACCGGCCAACATCATGCTCAACAAGGACCAACGGGTCAAAGTGCTTGACTTCGGGCTGGCCAAGCTGGCCGCAGAGAGTACCGGCGCCTCCCAGACCACAGATGCCTTGGGGATTCCCCTTGGGGAGCCGTCCCTCACAGGTACCGGCACGGTCCTGGGCACGGTGCCCTATATGTCGCCGGAACAACTCCAGGGCAAGCATGTGGATCAACGCACGGACATCTTTGCCCTGGGCACTGTGCTCTACCAACTGGCCACCGGCAGACGTCCCTTCAAGGGAAAGAACTCGGCCGAGCTGGTCTCGGCCATCATGCGGGACGCACCACCATCCATGACTGAGATGCGGCCCGAACTGCCCCACCACTTCGGCCGCATCGTCAATCACATGCTGGCCAAGGATCCACGGGAGCGTTTCCAGACAGCGCGGGATGTCCACAATGAACTGCGCGGCCTGCGTGGTGAGATCGAATCGGGAGAGCTTCCCCTGCCCGGATGGCGCGGTGGCGGATCCTCCCGCGAGAACTCCGGCGACACGTACGCCGATCCGGATCGCAGCACAGCACGAGGGGCCGGCAGACGCAGTGTCCCAGGCGGCTGGTGGCTGGCCGCCGCCACCGGCGCCGCGCTGGTTCTGGCCGCTGCCGCCATCTGGGGTCTGGGGTGGAACCGACCTGTTCCGACGGTCTCCCCTGCCGCCGGCCTGACCGGGGAAGCGGCTTTGACGGCGACACCCGCCGTGGCTTCCGTGGCCGTGCTTCCCTTCGCCAATCTCAGCGGTGGTGAGGAGGACGCTTACTTTGCCGAGGGTCTCAGCGAGGAATTGCGCGCCGTCCTGACCCAGATTCGCGGCCTGCAGGTGGCAGCCCGCACGTCGTCTGTCACCTTCAAAGGGAGCAATGCCGGCATCGCCGAGATCGGTCGCAGCCTCAATGTCGCACATGTTCTGGAGGGCAGCGTGCGCAAGTCCGACAGGCGTTTGCGCATCAGCGCACGGCTCATCAAGGTGGCTGATGGCTTCCCACTGTGGTCTGAAAACTACGATCGTCAAATGGACGAGATCTTCCAGGTGCAGGAGGACGTGGCCCGCAGTGTGGTGGCGGCTCTGAAAGGCCCTCTACTGGGCATGAATGAGCCGGCCTTGCATGCCAGGGCCAGTAACGCCCAGGCATTCGACCTCTACTTGCAGGCCCGCCACAGTGCCGGCCGCCGGACGCCGGAGGGCTTCAGCAGAGCGGTGGGTTACTTCCGGGAATCGCTGGAGCTGGACCCCGGCTACACGCTGGCCTGGTCCGGACTCGCCCGGGCCTATGCCAACCAGGCTGCCTTCGGTTTCATCTCCACGGCAGAAGGTTTTGCCAAGGCCCGCGAAGCGGCGGAGCAAGCTCTTTCTCTGGATAGTTCCGTGCCTGATGTCCACGCGACCATGGCGTGGATCTTGATGCTGGCCGACTGGGACTGGATGGGAGCGGACGCGGCAATCCGCAGGGCGCTGACCCTGGACCCGGGAAACGTGAATGTCATCAACAGCAGCGCCAGTCTGGCCCGGACTCTCGGCCGCTACCAGGAGGGGATCGACCTGGCCCGGCGCATCACCGAACTGGACCCCCTGAGCGTCACGGCCCGGGCCAACTACGGTTTGCATCTGGCCTACGCCGGTCGTCATGAGGAAGCCACAGTCACACTGCAGAAGGTCCTGAAACTGCAGCCGGGCTATCCGGCCATGCACATGCAGTTGGGGCGTATCCTGCTGGCAAGAGACAAGCCCGCTGAAGGGCTGGAGGCAATGAAGGCAGAATCCCAAGGCTTCTACCAGCTCTTCGGGCTGGCCCTGGCCTACCATGCCCTCGGTGACCGGCAGCAAGCTGATACCGCCCTGGAGCGGTTCAGCGAGCAAAACCGCGACCACTCCGCCTACCAGGTGGCAGAGATTTACGCCTTCCGCGGCCAGATAGATGAGGCGTTCCACTGGTTGGATCTGGCCTACCGGCAGCATGACGGCGGCCTGGCCGAGATGAAAGGCGATCCTCTACTCCAGATTCTCCACGGCGACCCACGCTGGCCGGAGTTCCTCGCCCAGATGAAGCTGCCACTCTGACATCCTTAGTCCCTGTCGCGCCCGGTCTCCTTCTCCCCACCAGATCCGACATACCCCAGGCTGCGCAGGTCTTCGATCTGCTGCCGGTCAAGCTGAACGTCATCTGCCGAGGGCGTTCCCCTGCGCAGAGGGCCCAGCATCTCCGTCAGAAGCAATGACAACTCGGCGGCGCGCCCTGGCTCCTGATCCACAAGATTCTTTTTCTCATGGGGGTCATCAGTCAGGTTATAGAGTTCCAGCGCTCCGCTGCGATCGTCGCGGATCAACTTGTATTCAGCAGTTATGAGTGCCTTCTTGAAGGTGGTCTTGACGGCGTTATCCTCCATCATCGGCTCAAAGTCGACTTCCCCCAGAAGTTGAGCCTCCAGATCGCTCCCTACACCTCTGGCGAGAGGCATCAACGAGGCTGCATGAAACTCCAGCTCACCGACGTCCATCCCCAGGCCATCCAGAATGGTCGGCATGATGGCAACGGTGCTCACCGGCGCGGCAATCATGCGGCCTGCTCCCCACAAACTTTTCGGGCCGACCATCACCAGGGGCACGCGCAGGAGTTCCTCGTAGAGAGTGCGCGTATGGCCGATCCAGCCGCGCTCGAGAAATTCTTCACCATGGTCGGATGTGAGCACCATGAGGGTATTGTCGGCTGTTATGCCCTGCCCCTCGAGACCGCGCAGCAGGTCGCCGATAGCGGCATCCGTGAACCGGATCTCCTCGTCATAGCAGGCGCGCAGGAAGTCGGTTTCCTCCTGGGACATATCTTCCGACATCCGCCGCAACTCATGGATATCTTCCATACCCGTGAGTCGACCTGCTGCCGGCGGCGCGAAGTCGATCTCCACGTGATTGAGGTAGTTGTAATGGGGATCAAAATAATGAACGAAGAGGAAGAGAGGCCGGTTGCCACCTCCAGCCTGGCGTGCAAGGTCCAGGGCTCGCCGGGTCACTCCCGCGGATGTGATCCCATACGCGGCTTTTATTGACTCATCATCATTGTAATGCTGGAATCCCTGGTTGAGCCGGTAGGTGGCTGAGAGGAATTTGCCGCTGATCACACCCACGGTCGCATACCCATGATCGCGCAACTCCT
>JAPUKF010000032.1 GCA_027295805.1 Acidobacteriota bacterium
GGAAACTCGAAACCGCCGGGGTAGTAGATGGCGCGCAGGTAAACCACCACCGCCCCTTCCAGGAAGCCGAAGGCCACGGCGAACAGGATGAGCCAGCCCAGGCGCGCGGGCAGTGAGTCCCTCCCAGCCATGGAACGATCCGTTGCCAAACGGACTCAGTCGTCGCCGGCGCCCGCTGGCCTGTCCTTGAGAACGGAAAGATAGTCGCGGTAGGCGGCGCGGGCGGCGATGAACTCGCTGTGATCCAGCTTGAACTCTTCGGCGATGCGGCGAATCTCGTTATCTTCGGCCAGGGAGACCTGGTCATCGGCGGCGGATACGGCGAAGAGGCAATCCAGCAGGGCCAGCTTCTGCTCACGGCTCGCCATGCGCGAGAACTCGCGCGTGACCACGTAATTTTCAGTGCCACCGAACAGGCGGCTCTGGCTCTTGGCAATCTGCACCACCAGGATGGCCTGCTCTTCGGGCAGGTGCGCGCGCTCTATGATGATCTTTTCCATGGCGCGCGTTTCGGTCTCGCTGATGTCCAGGTCGGCGTGGGCCACCCGGCTCAGGGTTGCGGCAAAGGCGGCTATGAAGCGCGACTTCTCGGGCTCCATCTCTTCCAGGGCGGCGGTGATCCGCCGCAGGGTTTCCGTCTCGGGAGTGCCCGTGTCCGCCTCGGGGCCGTCGATTCCGAAGAGCTTCTTGAGCAATGACATGAGGATCCCTATTATGGATCATTTCCGGCCGCGGATGTAGCTCCATAGGCCCCGGGCGGCGTGATCCCCCGATTCCTTGACCCGCTTGAGCAGCCGTCGTGCCCAGACGAATTCGGTGCCCAGCAGCGCCAGGCCGAGGATGATGACCAGGGTGCCCGGTCCCGGCAGCACCAGCAGGGCGATACCGATGAGGATAATGGTGATGCCGATGATCAGCACCACCAGCTTGCGGGCATTGGCGTAAGTCAGCAGAGCCAGGTCCTCCCGGAGGGTTCATCGCCCGTGACAAGATGACGCAAACGGGCGGGGGATTCAACTGCCAAGGACTGGACATGCGGCTCTACACAGGCACCTCAAGCCGGCTGCTGCCAGGTCATGCAGTGCAGGGTGCCAAGGCCCCAGACCAGGTCCACGGCATGAATGCCGACGACTTCCCGCCGTGGGAAGAGCCCTGCCAGGGTCGCCAGCGCCTCGCGGTCATGAGGATCATTGAAGGTAGGGACCAGGACCCGGCCATTGGCAATGTAGAAGTTGGCATAACTGGCAGGCAGGCGCGCGCCGCGGCAGAAGAGCGGCCGCGGCATGGGCAGCGCCGCCACTTCCAGCCGCCGGCCGCTCAGATCGCGCATACGGCGGAGGCGGACCAGGTTGTCGCGCAGGGGCTTGTAATTGATATCGGAACGCCGGGTTTCCACCGCGGCGACCACGGTGCTCGGTCCCACGAAGCGGGCCAGATCATCTATATGGCCATGAGTGTCGTCGCCGGCGATCCCCCGCCCCAGCCACAGGACCTTCTCGACACCCAGCCAGGTGCGCAGCAGATCCTCCATGGCCCGCCTCCCCAGGCCTGGATTGCGCGCCTGCACCCTGGACAGGAGACACTCCTCGCTGGTCAGCAGGAGCCCTTCGCCGTTGCTGTCCACGGCCCCTCCCTCCAGCACCACCCGCCGCCTGGTGCCTGGGCGGGTGGGCACGTGCCGGGGCAGACCCAGACGGGACGCCAGCCACGCGCCCAGGGCATCGTCCTTGCGGTGATTGCCGTAGCGGGCCCAGCCGTTGAAGCGCCAGTCCACGAGAGCGGCGCGCCGGCCCTGTCTCACGAAAGAAGGCAGGGCGTCGCGCGTCCATGAGCGATCGCTGGCCACCGTGTGCATGCCCACCCTGTGCAGATTCACGCCGGCCGCCGCCAGGGTGCTGCGTGCCCGGCGGCGTGTGTTTGCATCCGGCACCAGCATCTCCACCCGCTCGGTGCGGGTCAGGTGGAGAACGATTTCCGCCACGGCCCAGGCGACGGCTTCGGCCTTGCCGGGCCAGTCGCTCCGGTTGTGGGGCCAGCCCATCCAGGTCGCCGCATGGCGAACCCACTCGGCCGGCATGGAGAAGTCGCTCAATCGAGGAGGCGCTGGTTCAGACCGCCGTAGGCATCGACCCGGCGGTCCCGCAGAAAGGGCCAGTTGCGCCGGATCTCTTCCAGCAGATCCAGGTCCACCCGCACGGTGAGGATCTCCTCCCGGTCCATGGCGGCCTCGGCCACCACCCGCCCGATGGGATCGGCGACAAACGAGCCGCCCCAGAACTGGATGCCGTCACCGGCGAGTTTCTCATGACCGACCCGGTTCACCGCGGCCACATAGACTCCATTGGCAATGGCGTGAGCCCGCTGGGCCGTGCGCCAGGCATCCTGCTGGGAGGCCCCCCACACCTCTTTCTCTTCAGGGTGCCAGCCGATGGCGGTAGGACAGAAGATAACCTGCGCGCCCTTCAGGGCGGTGAGGCGAGCCGCCTCGGGAAACCACTGGTCCCAGCAGACCAGAACGCCGATCTTCCCATGGCGGGTGTCGAAAGCGGCAAAGCCGGTGTCTCCCGGCGTGAAGTAGAACTTTTCATGGTAGAGAGGATCATCGGGGATGTGCATCTTGCGGTAGATTCCCGCCAGGCTGCCATCGGCGTCCAGAACAACGGCGGTGTTGTGATAGACGCCGGCGGCACGCCGCTCGAAAAGCGACGCCACGATGACCACCTGCCGCGACCGGGCCAGAGCAGCCAGCGCTTCCGTGCTGGGCCCCGGGATCGGCTCGGCGAGATCGAACAATGCGGTATTCTCGGTCTGGCAGAAGTACTGGCTGCGGAAGAGTTCCTGGGTGCAGAGCACCTGGGCACCGGTGTCCGCGGCCCGCTCCAGGGCAGCCAGGGTCGCCCTCAGATTGGCCGAAGGATCGGGGGACGCGGCCCGCTGCACGAGACCTATGGTGAAACCGTGATCCGCCACCTGCATCCTCTCTCCGGGAACCGCCCCCTACCAGGGCAAAACCCCCATAAACGAAGAGTTTACTCTTCCCCGGCGAACTTTACCTCGCCAGGATGCGTCCTGCATAATGAACGGGGAAGGAGTTGCCGAACCATGGAAGTCCAGGCGTCGCAGCCGGGAAGGAGCCAGCATACGGGATGAGCGATCTCGAGCTGATCCTGGAACGCTGCCGGCAGGGCGATGAGCTGGCCTGGGAGGCTCTTGTGCGCCGGTACCAGTCACGTGTCTACGCCACAGCGCTGCAGTATGTACGCGACACCGACGAGGCGCTGGATCTGGCCCAGGATATTTTCGTGCGCGTCTACAAGCGCCTGGAAACGTTTCAAGGACACGAGACCTTTCTGCCGTGGCTCATGCGCCTGGCGCGCAACGCCGCCATCGATCACCTGAGACGGCGCAAAGCACGTCCGCCCCGGCGCGATGTCCAGGTGGAGGACAACCCGCCCCTGCCCGACACCAGCCCGCTGCCCGACGCCAACTGGGAGAGCAAGGGACGCCGTCAGCTTGTTCACAACGCCATGGGACAACTGACCAGCACCAATCGCGAGATGATTCTGCTCAAGGAAATTCAGGGCCTGAACCTGAAGGAGATCGCCGAGCTCCTGGGCATCCCGGTGGGCACGGTGAAGTCCCGCTCCAACCGCGCCCGCCTGGAACTGGCCCGCGTCATTCTAGCTCTCGATCCATCCGCCGGGATGAGCACACCATGAACGACCACCAGCGCGAAAAAATGATCCAGGGTGTCCTGGCGCGGACGACCGGCTCGCCCTGTGGCCGTGCCCGGGAGTTGATCTGCACGCAGGCCGACGACACCCTGGAGAAGGTCGACACCTCCCTGCTGGACGGGCATACGGCTCATTGCGCCCCGTGCCGGTCCCTTGCCACGGTCATGGCGTGGTTGCCCCAGCCGCTGCTGGAGCTGGCCGAAGTCGACCCCGGTGAGGCCTTCACAGCCGCCACTCTCAAAGTCATGCTGCCCTGGCGTCAGCGGGTCGCGCGTCGCCTGCGCAACCTGGGCGAGGAGTGGACGAGTCTGATGCGCCGGCCGCGCTTTGCCTGGGAGGCGGCTTATATCGGCGCCGCCATCATCGGCCTGCTGTTCGCCGCACCCGTCTCGCCCCTGCGGGATGTCCCCGGCGAGGCGCTGCGCGTCGCCCAGGCCAACCCGGTGCAGGCCCTGGTGGAGGTATCGCGCCGGCAGCTTCCCGTGACCATGGTGAACTGGGGCGACGCGGCCTGGGCTGCCACCGGCGGCCGCGCCGGCACCACCGCCCGGATCTGGCGCGACGACCTCTGGGATCGGCTGGACCGGGCATGGGAGGCCGGCGCCCCTCTGGGCTCGGATACGGCCGAACTGGGCTCGGCCCTCTGGGCCAGACAGGGAGATCGCATCCGGAATGCCATCGGCCGCATCAAGATCGATTTTCACGACATTCGCACCGAACTCGCGACCACCAGCTCGCGTAATAACTCTCACAAGCAACTGGACTCTTCAGGAGAACGTGATGAACGATGACAGCATGAACCCAGCCGACCCCGGGGCACCGCCTCCGAGCGAGACGCCACCCCAGCCTCAGGCACCGCCCCAGGGGCAGGCACCGCCCCCGAGTCAGGCGCCACCTGCCGCCGACCGCGGCTGGCAGGATCACCGCGGCCGGCGGCATGACCACGCCACCTCGCATTTCAACCCACGGCACAAATCCCCGGCCCTCACCAGTGTTCTGTCCCTGGTACCTGGTCTTGGCCAGATCTACCTGGGCTATTACCTGCGCGGCTTTGCTCACCTGGGTGTGGTGGCGACAACCATCGCCTTCCTTGGAGCAGGAAATATCCCCGACTTCATGTACCCGTTGCTGGGCATCTTCCTGCCGTTCTTCTGGCTCTACAACATCGTTGATGCCGGCCGGCGGGCGGCCTACTACAACATGGTTATGGAAGGCAGCGACCCTGAGAGCCTTCAGCCTGAGTTCGACATGCCCCAGCGCGGCGGGTCCATGATCTGGGGTCTGGCCCTGATCATCGGCGGCCTCTTCCTGCTCATCCACATCCAGTTCGGTTTCTCGCTGGAATGGCTGGAAACCTGGTGGCCCATCATCCCCGTGTTTATCGGCATCTACCTGTTCATGAAAGGTCTGCGGGAACGGTCCGAGTCCGCCTGAACCCGCCCCTTTCCTGATTAGCGGCATCCCGGTCGCAGCATCTGCGGCCCGGATGCCGCATCTGTGTGCGGCCTCCCCGCCGCGCCCATCTCTCTTCCTCCCTTCTCCTGCCCCCACGTCGCCGTAGCGTTACAGGCGCCACCGGCACATTCCCGCACCACGGGCCATGGGGAGATCAGGAACAGTGAGGGCCGCCATGCGACATCACGCCACCGTCCATCCCCACCTCTGTCCAGCAAGCGCCCTCGCGCTCTGCTTCCTGGCCGCCGCAGCACCCCGGGCTTCCATGGAGACAAGCGACCCGGATGACGCCGGCTCTCTCGGTTTCCTTGAACTCATGTGGAGCGGCTCTCCCGCAGAGCGCCTGGAACTGGCCTGGGACCTGGATGAGGAGGTCGGCACCGCCCTCGCGCAGACAGATGACCCGGCGGCGCTGGTGAGCGCTCTGGAAAC
>JAPUKF010000320.1 GCA_027295805.1 Acidobacteriota bacterium
ATTCTGGCCACATGCGTCAGTCTGTCCACCCTCGCCTGCGATGGCGCCGGCAAGTCACGTCTCACCATCCCCGAGGGCACCCCGCGGGGGGTGGTCCTCATCTCCATCGATACCCTGCGGGCTGATCATCTCAGCGCCTACGGCTACGAGAAGCCCACCAGTCCTTTCATGGATGAGGTGGCCGCTGAGGGAGTATTGTTCGAGAACGCCATCAGCTCGGCGCCCTGGACCCTGCCGGCCCACGCCAGCATCATGACCGGCCTGGACCCTTCCACGCATCGCGCCGTGGACGGGAGCGAAGGGATTGCCGCTGACGTCACCATGGCCGCCGAGATCTTCAGGGATGCCGGCTACGCCACCGGTGGATTCGTGGCGTCCTGGTTCGTCTCGCGGCGCTACGGTTTCGACCGCGGCTTTGATCACTTCGACGATTTTCAACGCACCATCAAGAACAACACCAAGGAGAAGATCATCGCCACCCCCGTGATCGATGCCGCCGGAAGCTGGTTGCGGGAGCACGGGGAGGACCCGTTTTTTCTCTTCGTGCACCTCTATGACGCACACTTCAACTATGACCCTCCTGCCGAACATGCAGCCCTCTTCGATACCGGCTATACCGGCCCGCGGGAGCACTACAGGAAGTATTCCTACTATCCGGATCATCCCCTGCCTCCCGATCTCCTGGCCCAGGAAGTGGCTCTCTACGATGCGGAGATCCACTTCGTGGATGCGGAACTGCGGCGCCTGTACGGTGTTCTCGAAGAAATGGGGCTTGCCGATGATGTGCTCATCCTGATCACGGCTGATCACGGGGAGGAGTTCTTTGAACGGGGATCATGGGGGCACGCCCACACTCTCTACGAAGAGGTCATCCGTGTGCCGTTGATCGTGAAGGGGCCGGGAATTGAAGGCTCGCGCCGCTGGCCGGGTCAGGTGCGGCAGGTGGATATTCTGCCCACCCTCATGGACGCCTTTTCCCTGGCGGGTCCTGCGCGCCTCCCCGGAATTTCTCTGTGGCCCCTCCTCAGGGAGGGCCGCGACCGGCAGGAGAGAGATGGCACGCCGGCACCGGCCGGACCACGGCCGGCGTTCATGGAGACCTCCCGCTTCGGTTCCAATGTCATCGGGGTGCGCCGCGATGGCTGGAAGGCGATCCTCAACCTGGTGGATGGCCAGGAGCATCTCTTTGACCTCTCCCAGGACCCGGGTGAGGAACACAATCTCGTGGCGGCGCAACCGGAGCGCATGCGGGAGATGCGGGAAGAGGTCATGCTCACGGCCACCATCCTGGTGCCGGATCGCTGGTTGCTGCGCTGGTTCGCTGACAGCGATGCTCCCCTGGAAGGCCGGGTGACCACCACGGGCGATCTTTCCAAGGCCCGCCTGCGCAGTGGCGGGGGCCATATCGCCATGGATGACGATGGCGGTGGACTGAGCTATCGGCTCGAGCCGGGCAGCGTCCTGGAGATGGCGGTGATCCCCGTGGATGCCGCCCTGACGGTGGAACCGCCCACAAGCGGCGGCCGGCAGGTGGCCATCGCCCTGGGCCGTGAAGGTGCCACAGCACCCCGGGGCCGGGTGGAAGCCAATACCCACCAGGCTGCCCTTCTCACCGGAATCCCCACGCCGCAGGCCCCGGCGGTCGCCTTCTGGCTGGAGCAGAGCCGGGGTGGCGGCGCCACGGTTCATCTCTCGGAAGATGAGATCCGGCGCCTGGAGTCGCTGGGCTACGTCATGCGCTAGGGGAGCGGGTGAGCGACCAGATGGCAGGACCGGAAGAGCGGCGCAGGCTTTGCCTGCGCCGGCTGGAGAAGGACCTGGGGCATGAGATCCGGCCATGGGATCTTCTGGAACAGGCCCTGACACATCGCTCCTTCCTGGTGGCGGGACAGGCCCGTTGCGCCGCCAATGAGACCCTGGAGTTCCTCGGTGATGCCGTTCTCGGGCTGGTGGTGGCCGACATGGCCCTGGAACAGGCTCCCCAGGCCACGGAAGGCACTCTCTCCCGGGTGCGGGCCGCGCTGGTCAACGCGGAAGCGCTTGCGGCCCTGGCACGCAGCCTGAATCTGGGACCGCTGCTGCGCCTGGGCGAGGGGGAGTTCCGCTCCGGTGGACATGACAAGACGACGATCCTGGCGGGAGCCTGCGAGGCCCTCATGGGCGCTCTCTTCCGGGTGGGCGGGCTGGCCGCGGCCCGCGGCTTGATCGAGAAGCAGATGGGGCCGCGTCTGAAAGAATTGCTGGAGAGGCTGCCTGCCGAGGAGATCGATCCCAAGAGTGCCCTTCAGGAAAGGCTGCAGGTACGCGGCGCCCCCCCGCCGGAATACAGGCTGGCCGGTAGCTCGGGCCCGGATCACCGGCGCCGTTTCCGGGTCCAGGTCTGGCACGGCGGCAGAATGCTGGCAGAGGCAGAAGGGGAGAGCAAGAAGCAGGCGGAACGGCGGGCGGCCCGGCGGGCCCTGGAAGAGGCCGGCGACGAAACCGTCCCTCAGAAATGAGTGTTGTCCACCTGCTCGAAGTAATCGGGAGGCACCAGCACCTGGCGCGGCTTGGAGCCTTCCGGGGGCCCCACGATCCCCTCGGCTTCCAATGAGTCCATGAGGCGGGCGGCCCTGGAATAACCCAGCGCCAGGCGCCGCTGCAGATTGGAGACGGAGGCCTGGCCCATGGACACCACAAGGCGGGCCGCTTTCTCGAACATCTCATCCCGTTCAAGGATCGGGAGTCCGTCGAGGCCGGTGCCTTCCTCTTCTTCTTTGAGAATCTCCTCGTTGTACACCGGCTTGCCCTGATTCTTGAGATAGGCGATGAGACGCAGGGCTTCCGCTTCCTCGAGGAGCGCGCCGTGGACACGCTGGAGGGTTGCCGCGCCGGGCGGCAGGAAAAGCATATCGCCCATGCCCAGCAGCCGCTCCGCTCCCTTCTGGTCCAGGATGACGTTGGAATCGGTGCGACTGGCAACGCGGAAGGCCATGCGGCAGGGGAAGTTGGCCTTGATGACGCCGGTGAGAACATCCACCGACGGACGCTGGGTGGCGACAACGAGGTGAATCCCCACGGCCCGTGCCATCTGGGCCAGACGCTGGATGGACGCTTCCACTTCCTTGGAGCTGGCCATCATCAGGTCGGCCAGTTCGTCGATGACGATGACAAGGTACGGTTGCTTCGTGGCAGGCTCAGCGGCAGGGTCCTCCTCGCCGTTTTTGCCCGCCGGGCGCAGGCCCTCCTCGCCGGCACCGCTGACCATGCGATTGTACTGCTCCAGGTTGCGCACGCCGAACTTGAACAGGAGCGCATAGCGGCGGGTCATCTCGGCCACGGCCCAGCGCAGCACGCGGGCGGCGCGGCCGGCGTCGGTGACCACCGGGCAGATGAGATGGGGGATATCTTCGTAGATACCCAGCTCCAGCATCTTGGGATCGATGAAGATGAATTTCACCTCGTCAGGTGCCGCGCGGAAAAGGATCGACGCAATCATGGAGTTGAGAGCCACACTCTTGCCGCTGCCGGTGGCTCCCGCGATGAGGAGGTGAGGCATTTTCTCCAGGGCCGCGGTGCATGGCTTGCCGTCAATCCCCTTTCCCAGGGCCAGAGGGAGGTGGGCCGTGGACTCCGTGAAGGCCGGGTCCTCCAGAATTTCGCGGATACGAATGGTTTCACGCTGGTTGTTGGGGACCTCGATGCCAATGGTCGATTTTCCCGCCAGGCGTTCGACGCGGATGGATTCGGCACGCAGCGCCATGGAGAGATCATCCACCATGCTGGTGACTTTGCTCACCTTGATACCGGCCTCCGGTTTGAACTCAAACGTCGTGATCACGGGACCGGGGTGAATGGACATGACCTCGCCGCCGATCCCGAACTCCTGGAATTTCTCGGTGAGCTGACGGGCGCGATCCTTGAGTTCAGCCTCATCCACGGGGAACTGCTCCTCGGGAGAAGCCAGCAGAGTGAGGGGTGGAAAGGAATAATCACCCCCCGGGTCGGGCAGTGTGAGCTGGCGTTCGGGTTGGGGGGGCGCGTGCTGCCTCTGCGATGAGGGAGCCGCCTGGGGTGCTGTCGCAGGTGACGCCTGGTCCGCCGCCTGGTCGGAATCCCTCAGAACGATGGGCGCCCGCTCAGGCGTGGGCCGGGGCGTCTGTCTCTCTTTGTTGAGCTGCCGGCGGACGGCCTGCCGCTGGATGTGCCGCCGCCGGCGCTGCTCCTTCAGCCGTGCCCAGGCCAGGCGACCCTGGGCGCCGGTGCTCTTGACCCGTCGGCCCAGGGAGCCGGCAGTGGACTGGAGGGACAAGCTGGTGGAGAAGATGAGAGCCAGGAGGAGAAGAGTGACCAGGACGATAACAGCGCCCGCGGCGCCGACCATCCCCACCAGGCCGGAGGCGGTTTCCGAGCCCAGGAGGCCTCCAGCCGGTCGCCCGGCCGGTGAGGACTCTGTTCCCAGAGTGAGGTGGAGGAGAGCCGCGCCGCTCCAGAGCAGCAGGCCCATGCCCAGAATGCTCGTC
>JAPUKF010000321.1 GCA_027295805.1 Acidobacteriota bacterium
CGGGCCAGGATGATCCGGTCCACCTTACCCTCGGCCAGAAACTCCACTGCCATGGCCATGGCCAGATAGGTCTTCCCTGTGCCCGCCGGCCCGATGCCGAAAACCATATCGGTATTGCGAATGGCATCGATATAGGCTGCCTGATTGGCACTGCGGGGATAGACCACACGAGTGCCCTGAGTGTGAACCTGGTGGCGGACAAAATAGTCCTCCAGTAATGCTTTCCCGTCGCGCTGGATCATTTGCACGGCCGAGGCTATATCCCCCTTGCGAAAGACGTGTCCCTTCTTCAGGAGACCACCTAGCTGGTTCAGAAGGTTCTCCACACGGACCTCATCCCGGTCGTTACCCTGGACGGTGAAATCACCTCCCCGCACCGACATGCGCACCTCGAATGACTCTTCCAGGAGGCGGAGATTCTCATCCAGGTGCCCCAGGATGCCTTCAAGGCCATGCTGCGGAAGGGTGATTTTTCTCATGAACGCCGCTGGCTAAAACCGGTATGTGAGAGGCGGGCAGGAAGGAGGTCCATCATGGGCACAGGCCGCGCCCTGAGAAGTAAGAACTCTTTTTTCGAGGGGTAGGGTCCCTCGTCAGTGCTGTTCAAATGCGCTCCAGTGCGGGCCGGCACATGAGCCGACCGCCCTCAACTAGAAGGTACATCGAGACTTGTGGAGTGTCAACGCGCCACCCGCGGGCTACTTTTTGGCTGGAGGCACGACTTTCAGAAACAGTTCCTTCAGCTGCCCTTCATCCGGGGGAGCCGGGGCACCGGTCATGAGATCGCTGGCACTGGTCGTCTTGGGGAAGGCGATGACATCACGGATGGAAGACGAACCGGTCAGAACCATGATGATCCGTTCGACCCCCAGGGCGATGCCCCCATGAGGAGGAGCACCATAGCTCAGGGCCTGCAACAGAAAATCAAACTTGCGAGCGGCCTCTTCCGCGCTGATCCCGAGAGCTCTGAAGACCCTGTCCTGAACGCCTCGGGAATGGATTCGAATGGAACCGCCACCGATCTCCGAACCATTGACAACCAGGTCATAAGCCCTGGCACGAACACTGCCTGGATCGCTCTCCAACCGCTCAAGATCCTCCAGGCACGGTGCGGTGAATGGGTGGTGGCAGGCATAATACCTCTGATCGTCCTCGTGCCATTCCAGAAGAGGGAAATCGGTCACCCACAACATCTTGAAGACGGTTTCCGAGGATGGGGCATCGGGGATCAGTTCCAACCGCTCAGCCAGCCAGAGCCGTAGATTGCCCAGCACGCGCGCTGCCACCGATTTGGTGTCCGCCACCAGGAGAGCCAGGTCACCTTCTCCGGCACCCACCGCCGCCGCCGCCTGGCGGCAACCTTCGTCTCCCAGGAATTTGGCCACGGGAGATTTCGCGCCGTCGCTGCCCATCTTGATCCAGACCAGGCCGCCGGCGCCCCATTGACGGCATTGCTCGGTCAGCGCATCGATCCTGGCGCGGGGGATGGCAGCGCCGCCCGGCCAGGCAAGACCCCGCACCACCCCCCCCTTCCCCACCACATCATCGAACACACGAAAGCCGCGTCCCTTGACCACGTCGGAGACATCGGCAATTTCCAGGGCGAAGCGCAGGTCAGGCTTATCACTGCCATAACGCAGCATGGCCTGGTCATAGGACATCCGCGGGAACGGAGTATCCAGCTTGGCACCGGCCGCCGCGAACAACTGCACCATGAGGCCTTCCACCAGCCTCTGAATATTTTCCTCGTCAACGAAGGAGGCTTCAATATCGACCTGCGTGAACTCGGCCTGCCGGTCGGCGCGCATATCCTCATCGCGGAAACAGCGGGCAATCTGGAAATAACGGTCGAAGCCCGAGACCATCAGAATCTGTTTGAAAATCTGGGGCGACTGGGGCAGTGCGTAGAAAGAGCCCGGAAAGTTGCGGGAGGGAACCAGGAAATCCCTTGCCCCCTCCGGCGTGGGCCTGGTCAGGATGGGTGTCTCGATCTCCATGAAGCCCCGGCCATCCAGGTAGCTGCGCGCTGCCAGGAGAACCTCGTGACGCAGCCGGAGGATCTCCTGTGAGCGCGTGCGGCGAAGGTCCAGAAAGCGATACTTGAGACGCACTTCTTCAGCGGCCTCGGCGGCCTGATCATCCACTTGCACCGGAGGAACCTCTGACGTGTTGAGAACCTGAACGGTCGCCACGCGGACTTCCACTTCGCCTGTGGGAAGAGCTGGATTGACCGCATCTTTGCTGCGCTTCACCACTTCACCCTGAACGGCGATGACATATTCGGAACGCAGATCACCCGCCTGCTGCAGGGCCTCTGCGGACAGTTCAGCATCGAAGACGAGTTGCACCAGACCCGAGCGATCCCGCAGATCCACGAAGAGAACCAGGCCGTGCTCGCGGCGACGGTGGACCCACCCGGCCAACCTGACCTGCTGCCCAATTTGCTCGACGGACAGGACACCGCACATATGAGAACGCCAGGCGGTGACGTCAGGATCGGTCATGAGCAAGAACCTCCATGAGACTTTCCGGCGAGCCGAGAGCACATGCTTCCTGTTGCCCATCCGACAGGCGCTTGAGAATAATTTGACCGGCAGCCAGTTCGGTTTCGCCCAGGATACCCGCGTACCGGGCTCCGGAGCGGCCGGCGGCACGCATCTGGGATTTCATGGAACGTGGTGCGGGGCTGAGAACAACCCGCAACCCTCCATGACGCAGAGTCAAGGCGAGCCGCCGCGCCTCTTTGCCGGCCGCTTCACCCAGGACCACCAGAAAAATATCAGCGGCGGCCGGCAGTCCCGCGTTCTCCGGCAGAATCATGACCAGACGATCGAGACCCAGCGCAAACCCGAATCCGGGCACATCGGGACCGCCGAGCTGCTTCACCAAGCCGTCATACCGACCACCGCCCAGAATTGCGTTCTGGGCACCGAGACCGGGCGCCGTGACTTCAAAGGCCGTGCGCATGTAGTAATCAAGACCACGCACCAGGTGGGGAGTGAGAACGTAAGATACGCCGGCATCGTCCAGGGCACCACGCACAGCCGTGAAGTGCTCTTCACATGCGCTGCACAGGTTGTCCAGTATGGAAGGCAGTTTCGCCACCCGTTCCCGGTCCACCTTGCAATCAAGAATACGCAGGACGTTCCTGTCGTAACGCCGGGCGCAGTCCGAGCAAAATTCGCCTATGAGCGGGGCCAGGGTCTTGTGCAGGTCTTCCTGGAATGCGTCGCGGCAGGTTTTGCAGCCGATGGAATTGAGATGCAGGACCAGGCCGCTGAGTCCCACGCTGGCCAGAAAGAACATGACCATCTCGATGACCTCGGCGTCCACGTGAGGCTCATCGGCACCCAGAACTTCCACGCCGATCTGGGCAAACTGGCGGTAGCGTCCCTTTTGTTTGCGCTCATAGCGGAACATGGGGCCTGCGTAGTACCAGCGTGTCGACTCTTCGGCCTTGTGGATGGAATGCTGCACGTAGGCCCGAACGGTGGGTGCTGTCCCCTCGGGCCTGAGAGTCAGGGAACGATCACCCCGGTCCGTGAAGGTGTACATCTCTTTGGAGACGATATCGGTCGCCTCCCCCACCGACCGCTTGAATAGATCGGTGAACTCAAAGATGGGGGTGCGGATCTCGCGAAACCCGTAGCGAGCAAAAATATCGCGGGCTGTTTGTTCAATGAACTGCCAGCGTTCGATTTCGCCGGGCAGGATGTCACGAGTTGCCTCAACGGCGCGGTACACATTCTTCTCCGGGGATGGGGGCCGGCCTGGCCGGTCCGGAAGAGTAACACAGGCCTCTGAGGCCAGCAATCATGCATGTTATCCTCAATGGGTGACTCCCGGAAAATGCTCCCGCTGGCATCTCAGGCGCCGTCACGGCGCACCGACCATGGTGCTTCTGGCCCTCCTGGCCCCAACTGCCCTGGCTCAGGTGCGCCCCCTGGTGCTGGAATCCCCGTCCCACAGGGATGTCGTGCATGCGCCGCCGCTCTTTCCGCCGCGGCTGGCAAAGATTGAGCCGCTGTGGGAGGTCGCCGCGGGCGGGACGCTCCTGCCCGGGCTTGTAGGCGGCCCTGGAGGAGTGGTGTATGGCCTGCGGGAGGGAAGGGTCCTGAGTCGGTCCGCAGGCGATGGCCGCATCCTCTGGGAGCGGGATTTCAGCTCCCTGGAGTGGGCTCCCAGGGGCATGGAGGGCCGCCTCTACATCGTCACCCCTGGCGCGCTGGCAACCCTCGACCCCGGCAGCGGCAAGGACCTATGGCGACAATCTCTGGGTGGTGAGGCGGCATTCCCTCCCCTCCTGACCCAAGACCTGGTGCTGGTGGTCCTCCAAGGGGGACAGATACTGGCTCTGGTACCAGAAGACGGCAGCACCATCTGGCATGCTGACCTGGGCTGCACACCCCAGGCTGAGCCGGCACTGGGTGACAATCTGTTGCTCGCAGGGTGTCCTGACGGCACGGTAAGTGCTCTGTCAACAGTCGATGGCCAGGTCCTCTGGCAGAGGATGTTGCCCGCGCCAATGGCGGTCAAGCCGGCCATCACGGCGAAGCGTGTCTTCGTGGGGACTGAAGATTACACCGTCACCTGCCTCTCAGCGGGCCGGGGTAAAAGGAAATACCGGGTCCACCTCGCCGGAAATCCCGCTTCTCCACTGGGTGTTCAGGGCGGCCTGATCCTGGCCGGCTCCCAGGATAATCTTCTCTATGGCTTCCGGCAGCGCCAGGGTCATCTCGCGTGGTCGGCCGATGCAGGTGCGCGCCTTCTGACCCTCCCGGCCATCAGAGGGCATGTGGCTGTGGTCTCTCCTGTCCTGTCAGACCAACTTGTAGTCCTGGATCTGCGGGATGGAGCCGTAACCGGTCGCCGGTTCCTGCCCGGAGAGGACCGAATGTCGGCCGGTTCCCCCGTTTTCGCAGGCAAGACCCTCGTGGTCGTCAGTCAGCCCGTGACAGGTGGCCACGGCTGGCTTTCCGGCATGAAGCTGGAGGTCTCCCCCATCCAGGTCGGAGCGGCGACGGGGCAATAAAAGCTCGAAAGCAAGCGTTTCTCGCCCTATGTTGGCGATGTGACTGTTTCGCGCCCGGTGGCGTGGGGCCTGATCCTGGTGACTCTCCTGGGTTCCAGCCTCATACGCCAGCTCCACGATTACATCCCCGACTGGGCACCACTGCCGTGGCCCGTCAGGAGCCCCCTTTACGCCTTTCTGACCCTCTTTTTCCTGATTCTGGTCGCGAGCTGGAGCCGGGAAGGCCGGGCCAGGCGGCACGCCCTCGGTCCGCATATCCGCCTGGGCGCCCTGGCGCCTCTCCTCATTGCCCTGACCTACGAAAAGGTCCTCTCCTTCACTCTGTATGAAGCTCTGCTGGATCATGCCGTGGGAATCGCGTTCATCCGCGATCACCTGGATGTATGGATCCACATCCTCATTGGCCTGGGAATGATGCTGGCCGTCATCCTGCTCATCCCCTTGATGAACAGGGTGGGATTCAAGAATTTTCTGACCGGCGCCCAGGTCCGCTCCGGCTTTTACCTGCACTTTTTCGCCCTCTTCCTGACCTACGGATTGCTCAGCGGTCTCGTCATGCTGTTGACCGGACCGGGGAACGGGCTCGCGATTTTCTTCCCCATGGGGACTGCGGCTTTCCTGCTCATGGTCGGCCAAGGAGTGCGAGCCATGGCCGAGGAGTTTTACTACCGAGGTCTTTTGCAGCGCGAGTTGACCGGGCTCATGAGCCGGCTGGGTTTACCGGACCGGCGCAGCGGAGAGGCAGTTGCCATCAGCCTCATCGCCCTGGGGTTCGGGATCGAGCATTTCCGCTTCGGGGCGCCAACGCTGCAGTCCTACCAGGCATTTGCCTACGCCCTGGCAGTGGGATATCTGTTCGGTTACCTGCTGGTTATCACCGGGAACGTGTTCTTCTGTGGGCTGGTTCATGCCACCAACAACTACGTGACCGCCAATATTCTACCCAGGCTGGGAACTCCAGGCACTGCGCCTCTGATTCCGGATGAGACGATTCTCTACGTTTACCTGATTGCCGTGTTCCTTTTGGTCTTCCTGGCAAACAGTATGACCAGAGGGCAACTGCACCGGGTCCTGCTGCCCGACAGAGTCCCCATCGCGAGATCCTAGGAGGACCAGGAGCAGCCCTGGATCATCATGGGATGAGGTCCTGGAGCAGGGCCTCCCCTTCTTTCAGGCGCTCTATCTGCCCCTCCGTCAGCGTAAAAGAAATGTAGACACTGTCTCGCTCACTTTCGGCGATGACCCCGCGAAAGAAATCCACGGCATCGGCATCCTTGGTCTGGGAAATACCCATCTGCCCCAGAGCCACCATTCCCTTGATGGCATCCGCCAGCAGACGGGCGTTCTCGGGAGAATCGGTGAAGGCCCTCAGCTCGAAGAAGACATCCTTGCCTATCTCGAGGGAGAAGCCTATGGCCGTCAAGGAACGCAGAGCTGGATTGTCCCGCAGCATAGACATGGGATTCTCGCCACCGCCTGCATCCAGGTCGGCCAGCAGAGAATCAACAACATCGCGGGCGTTGATGATGCCCCAGATGGGACGGCGGGTCGCAGTGCGCTGGTAGGCAGCGACCATGCCTTCGGCATCTTTCTCACTCACCACAAGCTCAACCGCCCGGGCCGTCCCGAACGTGAGCCGTTCCGGGCCAAGGAACGACATGACGACCTCGGTATCCGGCGTCTGGATCACCGGCATGATAATCCGCCCGTTCACGTTTCTGGCCACCGGCGCGTAAGCCTGTTCCAGCCGGGACCGCGCCTCTTCGCCAAACGCGCTTGTGAGGACCCCGGCAAAATCCTGCGGGTGCTGTGGGTCCGAGAACGAATAGATCGTGAATCCTTTGGTCTTGGCCGTGGCCGCTGCCAGACCCGTGGCTTCCAGAAACATCTGCAACTGTTCGTTGCTGCGGGCGAAGGGGCCGATGGCCTCCTCCACAGGTTCATACAGCGCGGATTCGCGCAGCCGCTCGAGATCGAAGTGGATGACGGCATTGGCAGTCGACGGCAGCGGCGGTTTTTCAGCTACCGCCGGAGCGGTGGCTGTCGCCAGCAGAACCAGCAGAGGCAGGACACCCTGGACCACCCAACGCCGTAGTTTCATGCCATACCTCGATTCCCGCATCATTCACCTGAATCTCACGTCCAGCACGCGAGGGCACTAAAGCCTAGCCATTCGGGGAACAGACCGCAAGCGAGACGGGTCCCGAAAACCCCCATCTTGAATACGCAGACGGCCGGGAGGGGGTTGCCTTCCCGCCAGCACAAAAAGAAGGCCGGCGCACAAGGCGCCGGCCTGCTCTCGGCAGAGAAGGTGGGTGGGTGGGGGGGGCGTTCAGTTCATGCAGAGATAAGGGGCCATCAACTCACAGAAGCGGCGGGGGTTGATTGGTACCGGTGCTTCATCCAGGTTGATGATGCGCAGAGTATCGGGTGAGTTCATCAACTCGCGGGTCATCTTCCCATTAATCTGACGTATGTTATTGAGGAGCGCTTCATGGCTCAGGTGCGTGAGACCGGCATCCACCAACTCAAGTTCACCGGCGGTCATCTTCTCGTCTGTTGTCTCCAGCATTTTCGCTCCCATGTTGGACTGATGCGCCATTATTCCAGACCTCCCCGATTTGCGCGGAGGAGACCGGAAACGTAGACCGGATAGCTGCCCCCACCGTTCATGACCATGTCCTGTTCATCAGAATCAAAACCGACGCAATAGCTGCCACCTTCGTCGGCATCCATGCCACCCATGGCAGCCGTGAGCACGTCGTCGCATGACCCGAAGAAGTCTTCGATACTGTCATCATCGGTCCCCATCACGACCCACACGTTGCCCGGGAAAGAGCCGGCTGCAGGGCGCCCGGAAGGATCCAGCATGATGACTCCGTCCAGCGTGCGCAGGGGCCCCTCTCTCCGCGCTTTGGGGGCTCCTCGCTCCTGGCGACCTCGTGTGTACTGCTCGGTTTCTATCTGCCTCATGCGTTGTGCTCCCTTCCCCATCGAGGTTTTCCTTTCAGGACCGGTGACCGGACCATTCAGGAACTTCCCTCGGAGCTTCAGCAAGATGGGCGAGCACTGCGGCGATCTCCTCAAGATTCGCCGGCAGGTGGGAGTAGTAATGAATTCCCGCTCGCCTCATAGTCTTTTCCGAATCCGCCGTTTTCCTTTCATCCAGGAAAACAATCGGAACTCGTGGTGCCACGTTCTTGATGGCCTCCAGGATGGAAGTCGTCATGGGAGACGCTCCATCCCCAGACAGGACCACCGCCGTTACCGAGAACGGATCCGAACGCAGGAGGGAGATGGCGGACTCTCCATCCAGACGCACGCAGCTCGCCGGCACCCGTTGCCTGACTTCGCGGCACACAGGCTCATCGTTGTCGCCAATGGGCACCACCAGAACGGTGCGAGGATTGGCGTAGAGAGCCTGGGTTTGCTGCCGCTGGGCGGAATCGGCTGTTGTCTGCGCGCTCATGGCAGACCTATAAAGCAACGGCCATGCCACATGCTGGTTGCACAGGTCTGACCCAAGCTAACTGCTGGGAATAAAAGTCTTACTATTCTGCAACCAGCTCTGGATCTGGCCTGGAGCGGCTCGCCGACCTCCGATCGCCTCTGGCGATGTCACGAAACGTCGCCAGGGCGTCACTCTCTCCGGCCCTGCTCCTTTTTTTAAGGAGGATTTCAAAGGAATCAGGAGATTCGGGAGATTTTGCTAAGTGACGCCTGGGCGACACTCAGCCGGTAGACGGCCACACTCGCACAACCTAACCTCTTGTGTTTTGGGAGCTTATGACGCGAGTGCCGGAGGCGTCACTGATTGTCTCCGGGCTCATCCTGGTTGACCAGACCGTGGCGCTGCATCATTTTGTAAAGCGAAGTGCGAGGAATCTGTAGCAGGCGCGCGGCGCGTGATTTGTTGCCGCCGCAGTGCTCGAGAACGCGCCTGAGGTGGGCCCGCAGGATCTCATCCAGAGCCATGGGCTCGCTGCTGTTGACGGCACTGCCGTCAGCTTTCAAGGGCACATCGCCCGGGCCGATGAGGCGTCGAGGCGCAAAGATCACAGCACGCTCAACGACATTTTCCAGTTCCCGAATATTGCCCGGCCAGTCGTACTGCTTCAATAACTCCACCGCGCGAGGAGAAAAATCATGCATCTGCTTGCCCTGGCGATGGCAAGCCTGCGCCAGGAAGTGCTCAACCAGAAGGGGGATGTCATCCCGGCGCTCGCGCAAGGCCGGCAGATGAAGCACTATGCCACTGAGACGGTAATAGAGATCTGAGCGGAAGACACCGGTTTCCATACCGGCTTCCAGATTGGCGTTGGTCGCAGCAATGATACGGACATCAATGGATCGGGTCGCGGTGCTGCCGACCCGGCGGACTTCCCTCTCCTGCAGCACCCGCAGCAGCGATTGCTGCATTGACATGGTTGTTGTTCCCACCTCATCAAGAAATATGGTGCCCCCGTTCGCGGCCTCGAAGAGTCCCACCTTGCTGGTTGTCGCTCCGGTGAAAGCCCCTCTCTCATGCCCGAAGAGCTCACTTTCCAGAAGGTTTGCCGGCAGAGCACCACAGTTCACACCCAGGAAAGGACCGCCGCTCCGCTTGGATCGCTGGTGAACTTCACGGGCAGTGAGATCTTTGCCGGTTCCTGATTCGCCCAGGAGAAGGATTGTGCTCTCCGTGGGCGCGACCCGTTCCACCTGGTCATACAGGCGTTGCATGGGCTCTGAACCACCGATGAGCGTGCCGAACACTTTGCGGCCATCTGAAACGATACGGCGCAGGCGGGCGTTGTCATGCCGGAGGGCGCTACGCTCCAGAGCCCGACTGACGACAAACTTGAGCCGGTCTATCTCATAAGGCTTGGTGAGGTAGTTCTCGGCTCCCTCCTGGATGGCCTGCACGGCACTGGCCACATCATCGTTACCGGTAAGGAAGATGACCGGCAGGTCGGACCAGCGCTCGCTTACCTCGCGCATCAACTCGAAACCATCCATCTGGGGCATCATCAGATCGGCGATGATCAAGTCAAACGCTCTGGAGGACAGTTTTTCCAGTGCTTCCGCGCCAGAATGGGCCGTCTGGACCTCATGCCCGTCCGGAATCAGGATCTCGGCAGCCAATTGGGCCTGGACAGGTTCATCGTCCACAATAAGGATCCGGCCCTGCAAGGGCGCAGCTAGCCGCTCCCCGCTCCTGACCTTCACGCTGGATGGACCCATGAACCCCTCCCAAACCGGCCCATGGTGGCCGGCTCATGTATTCACTAGCCATCCTAAACCAGACCGCAGGTAACCACAGCCCGGTGGACAAAAAAAAAGAGCCGGGATACCCGGCTCTCTTCTCCTGAGCACTTTGAAAGGCTGTTCAGATGAGGCCCATGCGAGTCAGAACTGCGGCCAGTCCAGGAGAAACCGCGAAAGCCGCCGCCCAAACACCATCGCCGCCAGCCTTGATGGCGTTGCGGCCGTCGGAACCGATTACCCCGATGGATTCAGCGTTGTATCTACCATCGGATCCGATAACCCCAATGGATTCAGTGTTGTAACTGCCATCGGATCCGATAACCCCAATGGATTCAGTGTTGTTGCTGCCATCAGATCCAATGACCCCAATGGATTCGGTGTTGTAGCTTCCGTCAGATCCAATGACTCCTGCAGAAACTGCGGGAACAACAAAAACACTCAACACGATGGCGAAAGTAATGATCCCAACGATTTTATTCATTCTCTTCATGACAGCCTCCCTAGCTCTCCAAGTTGCCACTGAGTGATCCTTTCAGCTCAGCCATATGCTCCGGTACATACTCATGATTCGTGCCAGGCTATTGGGAGGAACGGATGAACACATAACCTTTTTATTTACAGTCACTTGAAGTACTCCAAGAAAGAAGCCGAACAATGGAACACGCATATCAGATTGATACAAATTTTCGACAAAACGACTATAAACTGTTTACTAACAATGGTTTATAGATTTTCGCGTCTCCCTGTATCGATCTCGGATTGAGACAAAGGTGGAGTTTGCAGGGATTCCCGGCGAGCCTTAACTTCTGCTGGGAAGGCGGCACCCTATGAAACTTTTGGATAGGTACGAGGTCCTCTCAGAGCTTGGCAGAGGCCGTGACGGCACAGTCTATGCGGTTCGCGATCTCGTTGGCTCAGAGCGACTCCTTGCGGCCAAGACCTGTGCCGCTGGCAGTTCCCGACAAGCCGTGGAGAGAATTCGACAGGAGTTCCAAATCCTGCAGCACTTGAATCATCCCAACATTATCTCTGCCCACGATTTCCACAATATCTCGGCTGCACATCCCACCCTGTTCACCATGGAGTTATTTTACGGGGCACCACTTCTAGCCCGGTGCCCAGATCTAGAACTAGAGAAACTCCTATTCATTTTTTCTCTGACGGCAACGGCTCTAGATCACATTCACCGACAAGGAATAATCCATGGCGATCTAAAATCAGCGAACATCTTGGTCGACCTGCGAACGGCTACTCCCGATATTAGGATCACGGACTTTAGTTCAGCTTTTCACACTCGGGTCAGGTTAGAA
>JAPUKF010000322.1 GCA_027295805.1 Acidobacteriota bacterium
TCCACGAGACCCGTCAGCAGTTCATCCCGCGCCACGGGGATGAGCACCACGGTCGGGGAAAGGAGACGGCCGATTTGCTCGTCCAGATGCTTCTCGAACTCGCGGGCGAGGTCGGGTGCCAGTCCTCGCTGCTCGACGCCATCGAAGGTGAAGAAGAGGGGGTTGTGGACCGTGAGGATGCGGATGAACCCGCGCTTGGTGATGCCGTCCAGGTCTCCGGTCCACGGCTCGCTGACATGATCCAGCACCTCGTCTGGCTGGGAAGGCCCCGGCGCAAGGGCCGCCAGGGACAGGGTCAGGAGCAGAGGCAGAAGCATGATGCGGCCAGCATCTCAGGTGTTCCCTCTCCGGTCAAGCCTTGTCTGCTATTCTCTGCCAAGGTCACATATAAGAAGGAGGTCTGAGATGCGTGCACTTCGTGGTGTCGTGGCAAGTCTTCTTTTCTTTGGTCTGCCTGCGGCTGCGCTGGCTGCGCAGCAGAACGTCAAGCTGATGCAGGAGGTCAAGGCATTCGGCGATGTCCTTGAGGCGGCGCTGGTCGAGGACGACATGGAGACCATGTTCGGGTTTTACGCCGATGATGTGATTTCCTTGCAGAATTACGGCCCCCGCCTGGATGGAGTCGCAGCGCTCCGCAAGCACCACGATGAGATGACTGCCGCCGGCATGAAGATCAGTTCGTTCACCAGCGATCCCACCGAGGCCTGGGAGTGCGGCAACCAGGTGATCGAGATCGGGACGTTCACCATCGCGCTGAACATGCCGGGAATGACCGAGACAATCCGGGACACGGGGAAGTACGTGACGGTGTACGTCCGGGATGCGGATGGAGCCTTGAAGATCAAGGTCGAGACCTGGAACACCGACATGAACCCCATGGAGATGGGGGCGCCGGGACACGAGTAGGTGCTCTGAGTCCCAGCGCGACCTGGTCTACTCCTGGCTCGGCTAGGAAGCCCGCCGGTAGCGCCGGTGCCGCCGGTTATTGGAGGCCGGCCGGTCTGCGGGAAGCGAGATGCTGGCGATCCCATCAACCTTGCGCCGGGGGATGGACGATCCGATCCTGCGCTCGACATCTCGCACCATCTGGTGGTCGCCGGCAGTCACGAATGTGTAGGCCTTCCCCTCGCGGCCGGAGCGGCCGGTGCGGCCGATGCGGTGAGTGTATGCGTCGGAGGTATTAGGCATATCGAAGTTGACGACATGGGAGACCTGCTCGATGTCCAGGCCACGAGCGGCGATGTCGGTCGCCACGAGCACGTCATATTCGCGCTTGCGGAAACCGTTCATCGCGCGCACGCGCGCGCCCTGGGACATGTTGCCCTGAAGCGCCACCGAACGGTGTCCTGCCTTGTCGAGCTTCAGGGCCAGGCGTTTGGCGCGATGCTTGGTGCGGGTGAACACGATGGCGGAGGTAAAATCGTCACTGGACAGCACATGCTTGAGCAGGTCGATCTTGCGCAGTTCGTCGACCGGATAGAGGGCGTGCTCGATGGTTTTCAGTGGTTGGGTGTGGTCCAGCTCGACCACCAGGGGTCTGTGCAGCAACTGGTTGGCCAGCCCCCGGATCTCCTTGGGCATGGTCGCCGAGAACAGAAGATTCTGCCGCCGCTCGGGGAGCGCCGCCAGGATCCGGCGGATGTCCGGTAGGAAGCCCATGTCGAACATGTGGTCAGCCTCGTCCAGCACGAGGGTCTCGACCTGGTCGAGGCGTACGGCGCGGCGGTTGACCAGATCCAGCAGGCGGCCGGGGCAGGCCACGACGATCTGCGGACCGCGCCGAAGCGTTGCGATCTGAGTGTTGAAGGAGACACCGCCGAATACGGTGGCGACTTTGATGCGGGTGAAGCGTGCGAGCAAGCGGATCTCTTCGCTGATCTGGCTGGCCAGTTCGCGGGTCGGTGCCACGATCAGCACACGCGGATCGGACCCGCCGCGGGTTGCCAGCAGTCGTTCAAGCAGCGGCAGCGCGAAGGCGGCCGTCTTGCCGGTGCCGGTCTGAGCCAGACCCAGGATATCGCGGCCTTTGAGGGTCTCGGGGATCGTCTCTGTCTGGATGGGGCGCGGCTGGACGAAACCGGCAGCGCGAATGCCGCGCTGGATCGAAGAGGCCAGATTGAAGCCGGCGAACCCGTTCTCGGGCTCATGGTCGGAGTCATGCATATACAGATTTCCTCATCGGTGGCCGTGACGGCCGGAATTCCGGCACAGCGGTCCACCGTTTTCCAACCTACACAACAGTAGCAGGAGGGGATTCGTTATCTAGCGGCGAGATTCCTTGGCAGGAGATCCTGTTGTGCGCCGCCGGGCCGTAGAAGTCGGCCGTTCAGGTTTAGCAAAGAGAACATAACAGATCCGCGCCGTTGGCGCCACCCCTCCGGTCTTCACCCGGACGGGAGGCCCTGCGATGACACAATCGCCATTTCGATGACGTGATGGGTGAGTGGCACGCTTTCCGAGCCACGAACCTCCTGGTTTCGGTATTCCGGGCCGACCGGAGGCCGGGAGAATCCGTGGCACATCGCTTGCGAGAGTACTCTGGTATGCGCATTCGATGGTGGAAGCCTGAGCTGGCCGGAGGCCTGTCTCTGGCCATCTGGCTGGCGCTGGGCCTCAGCCCGGCGGTCGCCCGGGTGACGGTCCCTGAGCATGTCGAGGAGGTGACCTTGGCGATACGGCAGCCCGAATGGACGCCGGGACGCGTCAAGTTCCGGCCCGACCGGGCCGCGTACCAAACCCTGTTCCGGGCCGGCAGCGCGCGCATCAAGCAGTTCCCCCTGCCCGACGGCTCCTGGATAGACCTGGAGGTGGTTTCCTCGGACCTGGTGCACGGCGGCACGCGCTTCTTCGTGCGTGATGCCAACGGTATCCGTGAGAAGGCGAGGCCGTCCATGCGCTTTTTTCGCGGCCAGGTAGCCGGAGACCCGGAGAGCCTGGTCTCGCTCACCCTGTTCCGCGGCCAGGTTGCAGGATTCGTGAGGACCGCCGCGTCCACCTACACGTTCGGGCCACGTTCCTTCGCCGACGGAATTGTCCAGGCTGGCCTCATCGAGGTGCGCGACGATGCGGCCGAGACCGAGCCTGCAGGTCGCTGTCATGGCGACGTGCTGTCTCCGGAGGATGACGGGCTGGCGCCCATGGGAGCCTCCCGCGCTTTCTCTTCCCCGCCCTCTCAAGAGCTGACTATAGACGGCGACACGTTGCTTCTGGGACACGTGGCGGTGGAGGGCACTGTAGAGTGGGTCGGCAAGCACGGCGGCGTCGCGGGCGCCGAGGCCTACACCCTGAA
>JAPUKF010000323.1 GCA_027295805.1 Acidobacteriota bacterium
CTATCACGCCGGCCAGGTCTGTGTGTCGGTGCAGAGAATTTACCTGCAGAAGGCCATTGCCGGGCAGTTCACCCGCCAGTTCGTCAAAGTCGTTGGCGATCTGAAGACCGGCGATCCCCTCGACATCAACACCGACGTCGGGCCGCTCATCAGAAAACGAGAGGTGGAGCGAGTGGAGTCCTGGGTCAGGGAGGCCATCGACAAGGGCGCCGAGCTTCTCTGTGGAGGGCAGAAGCTGTCCGAGACGACCTACTCGCCCACGGTTCTGCTCAACCCGCCGGACGACGTGCGGGTGTCGCAGGAGGAAATCTTCGGACCCGTGGTGGCGCTGTATACCTATGACGACATCAATGAGGCCATTGCCCGGGCCAATGCGCCGGACATGTTCTTCCAGGCCTCCATCTTCACCCGTGATCTGGACACCGCTCTTTCCGCGTCGCGGCGATTGAACGGCATGGCGGTCATGGTCAACGACCACACGGCCTTCCGGGTCGACTGGATGCCCTTCGGCGGACATCGCCAGTCAGGACTCGGGATGGGAGGCATTGGCCCAACCATGCGAGATATGACCCTGGAGCGCATGGTGGTGTTCCGCTCGTCAATGCTTTGATCGCCATGAAGAAGACGCTCTGGCCAGAGAATTTCGTTCGTATTCCCCAGGAGGACTGGGCGCAGGGAGAAGTCGAACTCCTTGCTCTCAAGTACGACACGGTTGAGAACCACGGTTGGTACAGCAACCTGGCGCGGACAGTGTCCCAGATCGGGGATTACATGCAGGATGGACATCTTCTCCTCGATTATTCAGGTGGCACGGGAATCCTGGCCGGGCGGCTGCTGGAGGCGTTTCCAGAGAAGTGTTTCGGCGTCCTCATCGTGGATTCTTCACCCAAGTTTCTGCGTCTGGCGCTGGAGAAATTCCGTCACGAGGATCGGGTTGCCCTCCGGCTCATTCGGTACCGTAAAGAGCAGAGGCGTCTCGATCTGGTCGACGAGGTGCTCGATCCGGACTTTCTGGCACGTGGCGCCGACGGACTGGCTTGCACCAATGCCATCCATCTCTACTACGATCTCCCCGATACCCTGGCAGCATGGCACCGCGTGCTGAAGAGCGGAGCCCGTGTTTTTATTCAATCCGGGAACATCCGCAATCCCGAGGCTGGTGAAGACGAGTGGATCATCGATGAGACCGTGGAGCACATCCACCTGGCCGCCATGGAGATCGTGCGTGAAGAGGAGCGGTTTGTTCGCTACCGGCCCTGCCTGGAAGACCGCGAGTATATGCGCCAACATGATGCTCTGAGGCAAAAATACTTCCTCCCGGTCAAGCTCCTTTCCCACTATGTCTCAGCCCTGCAGGTGGCCGGACTACCGGTTCTCGAGATTACCAGGCAAACCATCGAGGCCCGGGTGGACGAATGGTTCAATTTCCTGGCCGTCTACCATGAGGGTGTGGTGGGCTGGCTCGGCGGCGCCAGGAAACTGGTCGGCCGGGAACCCGCCGATGACGTTGTTCGTGATCGCTTTTCACTGATGCGTCTGGCCATGGAGAGAGTCTTCGCCGGGAAGCCCACATTCAAAACGTGCTGGACCTATCTGGTGTGTGAACGCTCAGCCTGAGGGCCGGCGAGAGGTTTGCTAGCGGCTCCGGGCCATGAGCCGAGGGAGTGTCGACAGAGATCGATTCAACGGTGGCCGTACGCCGGCAGATCCCTGAGGCGATCATCATGAACCGGCCCACCTACGGTGAAGTGATAGAGATCCTGGTAGCGATTCCCGGCCAGGCCGAAGATCCGGTGCAGTTCATCGTCGAAGAAACAGCCGATGCCCGTGGACCTCACACCGGCTGCTTCGGCTTCGAGATAGAGAACCTGCCCGAGCGCGCCCGCCTCCCAATGCAGCCGCTTGTAGAACCAGGCTCCATAACGGCGCAGGCTGGGTTCAAATTCGGCGATCATGGCGAGGGCGAAAGCTCCATCGGCCGCGATGTCCTGGCCACAGGAGACTTCCCGGGCCTCGGCACGGCAGTCGCCGGGCTGGAGGAGGGCAAGAGGCAGGTCAGCCGGGCATCCGGTCGGCTCCGACCATTGAAAGTCGGAGCGCATGGCTGTTCTCAACTCATGGCGCGCAGTCGCGTGGCGGAACAGGCAATAGAGGCCCGGCTCGAGGCCTTCCACCCGGTGAACAAAGATGAGGAGATGAATTCCGGGCTTCCAGGGCAGTGAGCTGAACGGAGCATGATCAGGACGCGGCAGGACTCGTGCCATCATCCCGAAGAAGGTTTCGCGCTTCAAGCTGGTCATTCCATCCATGGCGACCGCACTGCGGCGCTGCCGGACGATCTTGCGAGCGGCGATTCCAGGCAAGGTGGGAGCGAAGGAGCGAGACGTGCCCGGATCGCTTGTGGGATCGGAGGAAGCCGGCCCGGATTCTGCGCGGAGCGTGGCGGCTGCGACCTCATGGATGACGGGCCAGGGCCGGTGCTGTGGACTGAGCTGGTTGGGTCGCCCCGCCATGGACAGCCGGGAAAGGCGTTCCATGAGTTCGGGAGCAGGTCGCAGGATGCGCGTATGTTCCGAAAGGGGTTGTTCGCCGGCGGGAAAGAGAGCCAGCAGGCAATCAGGATGTTCCACCTCCGGGCCTTCCTGGTCGGCGACTCCCAGGAGGCCGGCTAGTTGCGGGTCGGTGCAGCCGTCGAGATACCGGGCTTGCCAGCCCAGCAGAGAGGCGGACAGGGCCAGAGCGGCGATGGCATGGCCGACATCGTGATGGCAGTAGCGAAAAGCCCGCTCACCATATTTCCAGGACTCCCGCCAGTGAATCGATGTGAGGCCCACCAGCAGCACACCGTCCGGCAAGCCGTATGTCAGTTCCTGCCAGTCACGTTGGGGGAGAGGAGCCCTTATCTCCAGGCCATGATGAAAGGGCGAGTAGTGCGAGAGAGTCGGCGTTTCCCACAAGCCGGCAACGGGTGCCGCCAGCAGGTAACTCTCGGTAGGATGGAGGTTGCCGCTGGACGGATTGACTCGCAGGGACCAGCGGGCAGCCCCCAGTTCTTTCCATGCGGAGATGGCAAGGGAATCGTAGAAGAGCTGGGAAAGGCTGGCCCGGTCCACCGCCCGGCACGGGTTCTTCTCCGGCTGGAAGATGTCCAGGTAGTTGGGCTCGTCGCTGGGCGGGATCTCATCCAGATGGACAAGTACGCTCCCGTCGTACCGTCTGAAGGGATCGGGCTGCGTCTGCCAGTCCAGATATCCGGGTGATGGGGCGTACCGTGCCGGATGATGCTTGGTGCGCTCATGGTAGGCCAGGACCATCTCGAGCCGGGTTCGGGAAGTGTTAGATTTCATCGAGTTCATGAGACTTGAGCGACATGATATCCGAGCGGGGGCCCCATGTCGGGCTCATGGGGTGGGGGCCTGGGAAACACCCGCCTCGTTGCCGCACATCCTACTGAACTTTTCGATGAAGGATGGATCCTGAGGCGGGCAACTGTTTCCCGTGCGCTTCAGGTAGGATGCACGGCAATGAACATCATGGCCAGAAGTCGGGAGGCGGGCGCTTCCACGACAGGTGCGCCGGCACCGGGCCGAGGCTTCGGGCAGGCCCAGCCTGCGATCATGGCGGGGGGCGTCCTCAAGCCGGCGCTGTTTCTGGCAGGTCTCTGTGTGCTCATCCGCCTGTCGGTGTGGTTTGTGTATCGTCCCATCATCTTTGATGACACGTCCACCTATGATCTCATGGCGCGGCAGATTCTCAACCTGGATTTCAGCCAGTACCTGGGCCAGCGCACGCCGGTGTATCCGCTCTTCCTTCTCCTGAGCGGTTTGAACCCCTATGTCACCTGGCTTTATCAGTCGCTGCTGGGGGTTGGTGTGTCCCTGCTCCTTTTCCATATCGCCTGGCGCACCACGGGCCATATCAGGCTGGCCTTCCTTGCGGGTCTTTCATACAGCCTCTGCATCAACCAGGTTTTTTTCGAAGCCGGCCTGCTCACAGAGTCACTGAGTACTTTTCTGCTGGTTCTTGCTCTGGACGTGTTTGTTCTGGCCGATGAATCAAGAAGCCGGCGACTCATCCTGCACGGCTGCCTGGGCGTTGTTGTCTCTCTGGCGGCCCTGACCCGCCCCTTGCTGCTCCTCCTCGTCCCTCTCTATCTCATTGTTCTGCTGCTCCGGGGCGTGGTCCGCCGCCAGGAAACCGGTCTACTGTTGCGAGGAGTGCTGGCCTTCTTGCTGCCCGTTGCTCTTCTCGTGGGAGGCTGGAGCCTCTTCAACAAGAACACCACGGGATATTTCGGCCCAACGACCCTGGTGGGGTACAACCTCACCCAGCACAGCGGTGCTTTCATGGAACTGGCCCCGGACAGGTATGCCGACGTCAGGGACGTCTACCTGCAGTTCAGAGCAAAGCGCATCGCCGAAGTCGGCACCCATTCCATGACC
>JAPUKF010000324.1 GCA_027295805.1 Acidobacteriota bacterium
TGCGGCGACGGAAGCGGCGCCCGTCAAGCTCCCGCCGGCGAAGACACCCATCCAAACATCGTACTCATCACCCTGGACACAACCCGGGCGGATCACCTGGGCGCCTACGGTGGCAACCGCGGCGTCAGCCCCCACCTGGATCGCCTGGCGGCCTCGGGAACGGTTTTCACGGCCTGTGACACGGCGTCCCCCCTGACTCTTCCCGCGCACGCGACGCTGCTCAGCGGCCTTTATCCGCCGCGTCACGGTTTGCGCGCCAACGGACGCGGGCGCCTGGACGCAGATCTGCCCATCCTGCCGCAATGGCTTTCCCAGCGTGGTTATCAGACCGGCGCCTTCATCAGCAGTGCCGTTCTGGACAGGCGGCACGGCCTTGACCGGGGCTTCGACGTCTATGACGACCAGATGGGATCGCGGGCGGAGCGGCGAGGGGACATCACGGTCGACCGGGCCCTGGCCTGGTGGCGGGAGCGGGATGAGCGCCCCGCCTTTCTCTGGGTCCATCTCTTCGACCCCCATGCTCCCTACCGGCCGCCTGCCCCCTGGGCTGAACTGTTTCCCGGCAATCCTTATGACGGAGAACTGGCATTCATGGACGCCCAGGCAGGTCGTCTCCTGGCAGGTCTCGGGGCTCCCGGGCCGGAGACCCTGGTGGCCGTGATCGGGGATCATGGCGAAGGGCTGGGTGAGCATGGAGAAAAAGAGCACGGGCTCCTCCTCTACCAATCAACACTGGCGGTTCCCTTCATCCTCAGCGGCCCCGGGATCCCCGCGGGCCGCCGGGTGACCTCCCCGGTGCGCACCATCGACCTGCTGCCGACCCTCCTGGCGCAAGCGGCGATTCCAGCCCCCGGCGGACTGCCGGGCCGTGATGCCCTGGCGCCTGCAACAGACAACCTGGAGAGCTATGCAGAGACCCTGATGCCCTGGGACGATTATGGCTGGCACCCTCTTCACACCCTGCGCCGGGGCGGAGACAAGCTCATTCAGGGCGTCTATCCATCACTCTACGATCTTCAGGATGACCCCCATGAAACCCAAGACCTCCTGGATCATGAGACAGGCCGCGTGCCGCCTGGGATACGCGCCAGGGGCCGGGAGATGGGCGCAGCGTTGCATACCCTGCAGGAGGAGGGTGGGGCCGCCACTGCGGCCGCATCCAGAGAGTCGCCTGTGCAGCCCCTGGACCGGTTGCGCTCCCTGGGCTACCTGGCCGGTGCTGCCGGAGAACCACCCGCTGCCGCGAATCTGCTCGACCCGCGCGGCCAGACCACCTTTCACCGGCGCGTGGGCGAGGCCATGGCGGCGTATCGAGACGCCGATCATGAGCAAGCCGCGGCGATTCTCGGCGACCTCCTGCGCCGGCAGGCTCACAACCCGTTTCTCCAGGACCTCGCCGGTAGTGTCGCCATGGCCCGAGGGCGCCATAACGCAGCCATGGCTCTCTTCTCGGCCGCCCTGGAGCACACTCCCGACCGTGCCCCGGTGGAGGTTCATCTGGCCGAAGCCCTCCTGGCGTCCGGGCGGGCGGCAGAAGCGGAACGGCGCAGCCGCCACGCACTGGACAACCTTCCCACGCCGCCGCCGGTGAGGGCGGCCCTCATCCTCTGTCGATCCATTTTGCGCCAGGAGCGGCCCGTTGAGGCAGGCCGGTGCGCCGCTCAGTTTCTCGCGATCATCAACGACCCATCCCACCCACTGCTGCCGGAACTCCGCGGGTTAGCCGAGCTCTCGGCGGACCGTTCCAGCACGCCGTAACGATAGCCATGGATGATCAGCTCCCGAATCTCACCCTCAGAGGTGCGGGCGACATCCAGGATGTCGTTGGCTCCCTGGCTGACCGGATTGCAGTTGAGCAGGTAGCGCAGACGGTAACCGGCCTGGTGGTAGGTTTTCCGATCCAGACCCCAGCGATAATTCAGGTCGATGTCCAGCGACATGACCGCGATGAGATCAGGGCGAAGCGACAGGACATAGTCCACATCCTGCTTGTTGTGCCCCACCCTAAAGAATTCGGATTCACTCCGGCCGATAGCTGTATCGGTCAAGCCAAGCATATCCACGGTGGTCAGGTTCGAGAAAAAGGGGATCTTGCCGGCGGCATCCACCGCCAGCAGGCTGCCCGGATGGGCCTCACCCAGAAAGCGACCCAGTGCGACCCAGGCGTCATATTTGGGTTTTGTGTAGGCGAAGCGGCGATCCTGGACCAGGGGACGCAACTGGCCCGCCAGCACCACCAGCACCAGGAGGACCAACGCTCGCCGCCGCATGCGAGGCACGGAGAAATTGACCAGGGAAATCATCCCCAGGGGAAAGAGCACTGCCAGCATTCGCTCACGATACACATCCCCACCCACGGCGACGAAGTAACCGGCCCATAGGAGACCGAAAAAAGCGGCAAACGGCGGCACACGCGATGAAAACCGTGACGTGAGAGTCGCGGCGCCGGATGTTGAGCCGTCCTGTTCCCGGCGTTTCCAGATCACCGCCACCTGCAGGAACCAGACCAGGAGAAAGGCGGCCAGACCGCTATCCGCGGCGATCTCCACCAGGGACCGGAGCCCGGCCGCCAGCCGCTCCAGGAGAGGGCCCGAGACCTTCACATAGTAAGTGTTGGGCAGCAGACTGCCGTAGTAGACCTGGCGCCAGGCGGTGAGAAGGCCCATGGAGCCCAGAAGGCCACCTGCCACCAGCATGGCGGGGCGACCGCGGCGCCGGAACAGCAGCCAGACCACGGCGGCCGCAGGCATGAGGAAGCCGTCCGCCCGGGACAGAACCAGGAGCGCGGTCATGGCCAC